>JBEKSO010000035.1:0-16974 GCA_049516935.1 Thermoguttaceae bacterium | reverse complement strand
AAAACAAATCACCGGCTCCATCCCCTTAAGCACCTTGCGGGCCAAAATAGATTACGGTTTTGCCGAAGCGCTGATCTCCCAAGGTCACCTCGGCGTACAAGTTTGGATCAACCAGGGAATGTATAGCGAGGACGATATCGATGGCACTGATGCCAAAACGAGTCAAGCACCGAAAAAGCCAAAGAGGGCGTATAAAAGGTAACGCCTCCCGCGGTAACCGCGTAGTCTTCGGCGATTACGGCCTGCAAGCCACCCAAGGCGGGTGGATCAACGCGGCCACGATCGAAGCCGGGCGTATCGCGGCACAGCAATATTTGCGCACCGAAGGCCGTTTGTACATCCGCATGTTCCCACACAAACCTATTACCTCGATACCCTTGGCAACCCGCATGGGCCAGGGCAAGGGCGAGCCGGAATATTGGGCCGCGGTGGTCAAGCCGGGATCGGTGATATTCGAGATCTCCGGCGTGAGCGAAGAAGGCGCGCGGATGTGCTTCACCCGCCTGGCCCATAAAATGCCGGTGAAAGTCCGCTTCCTCAAGCGGCGCACGGTCTAGGCCATAAAGCCGCGACCGTTGGTCGTGCTGACATAAAGGCGACCGCAGGTCGCGAGAAATTGATTATTATGAGTAAGGCATCCGAATTACGCGACATGAGCGACGAGCATTTGTCGTTGACCTTGAAGGACACGATCAAGAACTTGTTTCGCCTGCGCCTGCAAGCCCAGACCGAACGGCTCGACGCGCCCAGTGAATTGCGAAAACAGCGCCGCCTGGTTGCCCGCATTAAGACCATCCAAAAGGAGCGTTTGCGATCAGCCGCCAAGGCGGCCGACGCCGCAACCGCACAACCGCAGGAACCCAGTCATGCCTAAGCGAGTGGAAATCGGAGTGGTCCTGAGCGACAAGACGGCAAAGACCCGCCGGGTGGAAATACCCCGGCTGGTCAAGCATCCCAGGTACGGAAAGTACCTGCGGCGGAAAACGGTATGCTATGTTCACGATGAAAACAACGAATCGAAAAGCGGGGACCTGGTGGAAATCATCGAATCCCGCCCCAAATCGCGGATGAAGCGCTGGGCCCTGGTGCGGGTCGTGGAAAAAGGCAAGATGATCGACCTGGCCGCAATGCGGGCGGCAGCCCGGGCAAAGAAAAAACAAGATGTAGAAGCGAAAACGGAAACCATCGAATAATATTTAATCCATTACGTTGGGGCAGCAGTTAAACTGCTGCCCCAACATGGAAGCCCCGGCACGTGTGCCGGGAGAGATATAGCGACAAACGGATAGTAGACATGATCCAAATGCAATCCAGACTTGCCGTGGCCGACAACACCGGGGCCAAGGCATTGGGGTGTATCAAGGTGTTGGGAGGATCTCGCCGGCGCGTGGCCGGGCTGGGCGATATTATTGTTTGCAGCGTTAAAGGCGTGATCGCCGGCAGCGACTTGAAAAAAGGGGCGGTGGTCCGGGCGGTCATCGTCCGCTGCAAGAGTCCAACCCGCCGGCCCGACGGCAGCTACGTCCGTTTTGACAGCAACGCCGCGGTGATTATCGACAACGAGAAGAACCCCCGGGGAACGCGAATTTTCGGCGCGGTCGCCAGGGAATTGCGAGACCGGAATTTCATGAAAATCGTCAGTCTCGCCAGCGAGGTAGTCTGATGCGGATCAAAACAAACGATACCGTGATGGTCATAAGCGGAGAGGACCGCGGCACGCGCGGCAAAGTGCTGCGCGTGGACCTCGACGGCGGGAAACTGGTTGTGGAAGGCGTGAACCGGGTGTACAAACACGTCCGCCGCAGCCAGAAGAATCCCCAAGGCGGCCGGCTCTCGATGGAAATGCCCGTCTCGGTTTCCAACGTGATGTTAATCTGCGGTTCATGCGGCGCACCTGCGCGGCTTGGCGCCCGCTACCTGGCCGACGGTTCCAAGGAACGATATTGCAAGAAATGCGGGGCGGGCAACGGCATGGTCGCCCCGGCCAAGACCCGGTACGCCAAAAAATAAATAAAAGTAGGACGACTTTTAAAGTCCTCCCACGTTAATTACGACACGATAGAAAACAATTATGTCCGCGAAGAAAGCAAAACAGGCCGAGACAGCCAAAGCCCAGGAGGCGGTGCCCGTCCCCATGCCGCGGCTGTTGGAGCGCTACGAAAAGGAAATTTTGCCCGCCCTGGCCAAAGAGTTCGGCCGCAGCAACCGGCACTCCCTGCCCAAGCTGGTAAAGATCGTCATCAACATGGGCGTGGGTAAAGCCGCGAGCGAGAAGAAACACCTGGAAGAGGCGCAGGACGCGATCAAGCAGATTTCCGGGCAAAAACCGCTGGTAACGTTAAGCCGCAAGTCGATCGCCAACTTCAAGCTCCGCGAAGGAATGGCCATCGGCTGCAAAGTAACGCTCCGCGGCAAGCGGATGTACGAATTTTTGGACCGCCTGGTAGCGCTGGCCTTGCCCCGGGTCCGCGACTTTCGCGGCCTGGACCCCAACGCCTTCGACGGCCGGGGAAATTACAACCTGGGGATAACCGAGCAAGTGGTGTTCCCCGAAATCAATCCGGACAAGTTCACCGGAGTGCAAGGGATGAACATCACTATAGTGACCACCACCTCCAGCAACGACGAGGCGCGGGAATTGCTTCGCCGCCTGGGCCTGCCGCTGAGAGCGGCCTGACAAACGAGATTTTGTGTGCCACTGCTTGCTTGCAAGCAGTGGAGAATAAGAAAAAAGACTACCCAAATAATTTAACTCCTAGGCTGGAAACGAAAATAATTACCGGCGATTCAGCCCTCACCCTAGCCCTCTCCCAGAGGGAGAGGGGAGCGGAGCAGAACCAAGGACAGAAACCGCATGGCAAGTAAATCGAAAATCGCAATGTCGCTTCGCCCGCCCAAGTTTTCCACCCGCCTGGTAAGGCGGTGCAAGATTTGCGGTCGGCCTCGGGCCGTTTATCGCAAGTTCGGCATTTGCAGGATTTGTTTCCGTAATTTGGCGGACGAAGGAATGATTCCTGGCGTTCGGAAGGCGAGTTGGTAAAGGGAACCCAATAATATGATGACCGACCCCATCGCCGACATGTTGACCCGCATTCGCAACGCGGTGCGCGTTGAACGGCCCCACGTCGACATCCCCTTGTCCAAGGTAAAACGCGGACTGGCGGAAGTCCTCAAGCGCGAGGGCTACATTTGGGATTGGGAAGAAATGGCCGACAAACCGCACAGCCATCTTCGCGTCCATTTGAAGTACGGGCCCAACGGTGAGCGGATAATCCGCCGCATCCGCCGCGTGAGCAAACCCGGCCGGCGGATATACAAAGGCTCCGACGGCCTGAAACCCGTCCTGGGCGGACTGGGGATCTGCATCCTCAGCACCAGCCGGGGCGTAATCAGCGACCGGGAAGCGCGGCAACGCCGCCTCGGAGGCGAAGTGCTCTGCGAAGTTTGGTAATCGATTGCAAATTGTAAATTGCAAATTGCAAATTTAAAATTGAGCAATAATACAACGGAGAATTAGCCAACACCATGTCCCGCATCGGAAAAAAACCGGTGAGCGTGCCCAAGGGAGTTAAAGTCCAACTCGCCGGCCGCACAATCGCCGTGGAAGGCCCGAAGGGCAAGCTCCAATGGGAGTTCCGGCCTGAAGTGTCGGTCGCCTACGACGAAAAGGCGCAAATTCTTTCCGTCGCCAGGCATGACGACGAGCGCTTAAGCCGCGCGCTGCACGGATTGACCCGGGCGATGATCGCCAACATGATAGTGGGAGTAACGCAGGGCTACGAAAAGCGGCTGGAGATTATGGGCGTGGGTTATCTGGCCGCGGTGTTGGGTAAAGTGCTGCAATTGCGGGTTGGATTCTCCAACGAACTTCAGGTGCCCATTCCCGAGGGCATCAAGGTTTCCGTGCCCGACCAACAGCATATCGTCATAGAGGGGATCGACAAGCAATTGGTGGGTCATTTTGCCGCTTGCGTCCGTGCCACGCGCAAGCCGGAACCGTACAAGGGCAAGGGCATCCGCTACCTGGGCGAGCCGGTCCGCCGCAAACAAGGCAAGGCCATGGTCAAGTAACCATAAAGCGATAGGCGCTCGTTCCCAGGCAGAGCCTGGGAACGAAATACGGCGTTCCCGCGTGGAACGAATACGAATTTAACGTTCCCAGGCAGAGCCTGGGAACGAGGGTAACCATGAGACACGAAAAACAAATAAGCTTGCAGCGAAAACGCCGCGGATCGCGGGTGCGCAATCGGCTGAAGCGCGTGACCACCCGTCCGCGTTTAAGCGTGTTCCGCAGCCACAAGCATTTTTACGCCCAGATCATCGACGACGGCGCCGGGCAGACCCTGGCCTCCGCAAGCACGATGGAAAGCGCACTTAAGGAGCATTTGAAATACGGCGGCAACAAGGCCGCCGCGGCATTGGTCGGCAAGACTATCGCCCAGCGGGCAATCGAGGCTGGGATCAAGGAAGTGGCTTTTGATCGCCGGGAATACAAGTATCACGGGCGAGTCGCCGCCCTGGCCGACGCGGCACGTGAAGCAGGACTGGCATTTTAACAATATTTAACGCATTAAGTTGGGGCAGCAGTTAAACTGCTGCCCCAACAAAGAGAGACCCGGTTGAATACACCCGGGAGAGTTTAAAGCGTTGTTTCCAGATTAACCCCCCGTGTATTCACGGGGGGCTAAATACGAATCCGAAGATAAACTTATGTCAACCGAAACAACAAAAGGCCAACTGATCGACAAGGTGATCAAGATCCGCCGTTGCGCGGCGGTGGTCAAAGGCGGGCGGCGATTCAGTTTTACGGCAATGGCGGTCGTGGGCGACGGCCAGGGCAAAGTAGGCTGGGGCTACGGCAAGGCCAACGAGGTGCCCCCCGCCGTGGAAAAGGCCGTTAAAGACGGGTCGCGGAACATGATCTCCATCCACATGGAAGGCACCTCGATTCCGCACATGGTTCAAGGTCATTTCGGGGCGTCCACGGTAGTGCTGCTTCCGGCCGGTCCGGGCACGGGCGTAATCGCCGGCTCGTCGGTTCGCGCGGTTTGCGAGGCCTGCGGGATCCGCGACATCCTTACCAAGAGTTTCGGCTCCTCCAATCCCATCAATCTGGTCAAAGCAGCCATCGACGGATTGAATCAACTGCGCACCAAGCACGACGTGGAGCGGCTGCGGGGAGTTTCGCTTACATGAACATACACGACGTCCACAAGGATATCCATCGCAATAAATCGAAGAAACGCATCGGGCGCGGCCCGGGCTCCGGCCACGGCAAGACTTCCACGCGGGGAAACAAAGGCCAAGGCTCCCGCTCCGGTTATGCCTCGATGCGCGTGTTCGAGGGCGGGCAGATGCCGTTGGTCCGCCGCATACCCAAGCGCGGCTTTAATAACAAATTCGCCCTGACTGTCCTTGCCGTCAACGTTGGCGATCTGGAAGCGAAATTCGCCGGCGGCGAAGAAGTGACTCCCCACACGCTCAAGGCCAAATCGCTGATCAAAGGCGCTTACGACTTGCTTAAAGTGCTGGGCGACGGGGAACTGACAAAAAGCCTGAAAATATCGGCTCACCGTTTCAGCCGTTCGGCGTTAGAGAAGATCGAAAAGGCCGGCGGCCAGGCCGTTGTCCTGCCGGGCAAGGCCCCCGTGGTCAAAAACAAAAAGAAAACCAAGTAAAAATTATTTATTGTGTAATAACAAAAATAACGCTGAAAAGCCGGCGGCTAACAGCCGCCGGGGTTGAGGCGTAGTCTTTCCGGCGGTCGTTGAACGCCGGCTAGTAATATTATAAAGGATCGAGCGATGTGGGAAAAAATCCGTGTCATCTTCACGATCCCCGAACTGCGGCAAAAAATCCTCCTGACGCTGTTCCTCTTGGCCATATATCGGGTGGGCTACCAGATCCCATTACCCCTGGTAGACCACAAAAAAATGACCGCGGCCTTTGAAAAAGGGGGCGCCCTTACCGACTTGATGGCCCAAGTGGCGGTTTTCAGCGCCACCCGCCTTAGCCAGGCCACGATCTTCGGTCTGGGCATCATGCCGTACATTTCCGCGTCTATTATTTTCCAATTGCTGGCCAGCGTATATCCGCCCCTGGAAAAACTGCAAAAAGAAGGCGAAAGCGGCAGAAAAAAGATCAACGAATACACCCGCTACGCCACAATTGTGCTTTGCCTGGGGCAAAGTTGGTTTTACGTGCGGGTGATAATAGCCAATCAATGGATTTTTGGGCAGTACCTGGACCACAACGCCTTGGCCTTCCACTGGCAATTCACGCTTGTGCTGACCATGACCGCCGGCACCGCATTCCTCATGTGGCTGGGCGAGCAGATCGACGAGTACGGCATCGGCAACGGTATCAGCTTGCTGATTATGGCGGGCATTCTCGCCCGCATGCCGGAGGCGGGCATCGAACTGCTTTCTCCGCTGGCCAAAACCGGCTTGGACTTAGGCGGCGGCCAGCCCGGACAGATAGACATTGTTTCCCTGCTGGTTCTGGCCGTGCTTTTCGTGGCGGTGATAGTCGGCGTGGTCTTTATCACCCAAGGTCAGCGCCGCATTCCCACGCAAAGCGCCAAACACGTGCGCGGACGGCGCGTTTACGGCGGTTCGCGCCAGTATTTGCCTTTGCGCATCAACCAATCGGGCGTGATGCCGATCATCTTCGCCAGCAGCTTACTGATGTTTCCCCAGGTGATCTTTCGAAGTATCGCCAATAGTCATCCCGCTTGGACTCCCTTGGCCCAGGCCTTTGAACGCCAACATTCATATACCTTTAACATTCTCTATATTATTTTGATTTACTTCTTCTGTTATTTCTGGACGGCCATTAGTTTCAATCCCAAGGACATGTCCGAGAACTTGAAGAATTACGGCACTTTCATACCAGGTTACAGGCCGGGGCGGCGAACGGCCGAGTATTTGGAAAAAGTGATGGTGCGGATTACCTACGTGGGCGCGGGCTTCCTGGCAGTGGTGGCAATAGTGCCCGCCATCATTATGTCCTCGTTTCCGGCGCTTAGCCAAAATTACACTATCGCCAGTTTCTACGGCGGAACGACCTTGCTCATCGCCGTGAGCGTGGCGTTCGATCTGGTGCAGAAAATCGACAGCCACCTGGTCATGCGGAATTACCGGGGATTACTGGAAAAAGGTTAATTACGTAGGTTATGCTTTAGCATAACAAAACAATCGATCAGGGTGTTATGCTAAAGCATAACCTACTTGTTGCCACATTAACGCACAGCAAAAAAAGATTTACTTTATGCGACTAGTATTTATCGGCCCTCCGGGGGCGGGAAAAGGCACGCAGGCGGCAAAGCTGATCGAGAAGTACAAGCTCGCTCACCTTTCGACCGGCGACATGCTCCGCGCCGCCCGCGACGCCAAGACCGAAGTGGGATTGGAAGCCGATAAATACATGTCCGCGGGCATGTTGGCGCCGGACAACATAATTCTTGACATTATCGCCGAGCGGCTCAAGCAGACGGACTGCAAAAAAGGATATTTACTGGACGGTTTTCCCCGCACCATAGCCCAGGCCGAGGCGCTCGACGCCATGTTGGCCCAGAAACGCACGCCCTTGGACGCGGTATTGGAATTAAAAGTGCCCGAGGAAGAATTGTTCAAACGGCTTGCGGGTCGCGGCCGGGCCGACGATACCCCGGAGGTAATCCGCCAGCGCCTAGTGGCATACCGCAAGCAAACCGAGCCTTTGCTGGCTTATTACACGGGGCGCGGATTGTTAAAAAGCATCGACGGGCTGGGAACGGTGGAGGAAATATTCGATCGCGCCAAGACGGTCTTGGACCAGTTGGGCTAGGCGGTCCGGCGCGAGGAGTTTTTGGGCCTGGGAATGTTGCGATCGCCCCGACAACTTCGGTCAGCACGCGAAATCGCCGCGATACGCAAAGCGGGGTTGGTGGTTTGGCATGCACTGAAGGCGATCGAGCCCTTGATCCGTCCGGGAGCGACTACGGCCGAGATCGACGCCGTGATCGCCAAAATTTTCGCGGAGCAACAAGCCGAGCCGTTATTTTTGAATTTTCCCAATTCCACGCCGGGCTGGCCGCCCTTTCCCGCGGTCACCTGCATCTCGATTAACGAGGAAGTGGTCCACGGCATTCCCAGCCCGCGGCGAAAGTTGAAAGAAGGAGATATTGTAAGCATCGATACCGGTTGCAAGCTTAACGGCTGGTGCGGCGATGCCGCGGCAACATACCCTGTCGGCAATATCGACCGAGATAAACGGCATCTTTTGGACGTTACCCAAAACGTGCTATTCATGGCGATCGACCTGATGGGCAAAAAAACGCGGTGGAGCGAAGTCGCCGGCCAAATGGAAAAATACGTCAAAGAGCAGCGTTTTTCGGTAGTCGAGGATTTTGTCGGTCACGGGATCGGCCGGCAAATGCACGAAGATCCCCAGGTGCCGAATTTCGTCACCCGGCGCTCGCCGCGCAGCGCCGACTTCCGCCTGGAAGAGGGGTTAGTGATCGCGGTGGAACCAATGGTCAACATGGGCGGCAAAGACGTGCGTATATTATCGGATTGCTGGACCCAAACCACCCGCGACGGCAAACCAAGCGCCCATTTTGAACACACCATAGCCATAACTGCCGCCGGTCCAACCGTATTGACGGCCGGCCCGAATGGCGAATTGCGGTAATGGTTTTGGAAATTAGTGAACGGTGGGCAGTGGACAGTGGACGGTGTGCAGTGAGGGGTGGTCGGTGAAGGGTAGTCGGTGAGGGGGTGGTCAGTTCACTGACCACTTATAATAAGAAAGGATACCTATTGTTTTAGCCGCGGGCGGACACCGATTTAAATGTCGGTCGGCAAGCGATTTGGAACGATGAGTGGGGTGCCATGCCACCCAATAAATGAAGAAAACATAATTAAAAACGCCAATTTTTCCCGGCTCGCCGGGTCTTGCATAAAAACCATTAAGCCTCTTATACTAGAGTGCTTTGTATCATAAATGGATATAATTCGGGTATATTAGATCATGAAAGTACGTGCCAGCATCCGGCGAATATGTGAACATTGCAAAATCGTGCGCCGCCGTGGGGTGGTTTACGTGGTGTGCACTAATCCGCGCCATAAACAACGGCAAGGATAACGCGGTTGCGGCATATTTTATCCGGCCGGTGAATAGAGGGCGGATTTAAGATGAATATTTAGCCCCCCGTGAATACAGGGGGGGGGAATTTAGGAGTTGCCTTATATGCCGCGTCTTTTGGGTGTTGATATCCCCAACGATCGCCCGACGGTGATATCGCTTACGTATATTTACGGCGTGGGTAATAAGATCGCCCGCGATCTTTGCCACAAGGCAGGTGTAAATCCCCAGGCCCGGGCAAGGGAATTGCGCGAAGACGAGTTGGCCCGGCTGGCCGCCTTGTTGGATAAAGATTACGTGGTCGAAGGTCAGCTCCGGCGGCAACGCGCTCAAAACATCGCCCGCCTGAAAGACATCGGCTGTTACCGGGGACTGCGGCATCGCCGCGGCTTGCCGGTGCGCGGCCAGCGAACCCGCACCAACGCGCGGACCCGCAAGGGTCCGAAAAAGACCGTGGCCGGCAAAAAAGGCGTCAAGGATCTGCGATAACAAATTGATAAGATCGGCACTGCTTGCAAGCAAGCAGCGGCACACCGCATTTTTAAGTTCGAAACATAAGTATTGGGAGTGTATAAACCGTGGCAAAAGCAACACCGGCGCGGCGCAAGGCGCGCCGCAGCGTAACGGTGGGCGTGGCCCACATCAAGGCGACGTTCAACAACACCTTGATTACGATCACCGATTCCAAAGGCGAAACGCTTTGCTGGGCCAGCGCCGGCACCTGCGGATTCAAGGGTAGCCGCAAAAGCACTCCTTTTGCCGGTCAGATGTCGGCCCAGCAGGTCGCCGATAAGGCCGTCAAGTTCGGCATGAAGGAAGTGGAAGTGAAAGTGAAGGGTCCCGGGAGCGGTCGGGAAAGCGCGATCACCGCCTTGCAGGCCGCCGGGTTGAAGATCAAATCGATCGAGGACGTAACGCCCTTGCCGCATAACGGCTGCCGCCCGAAAAAACGCCGCCGCGTGTAGCTCGGTTTAGCCCCGGCGCATGAGCCGGGAGTTTTGTCGCGTGCCGGAAATCGGCATTGCGGCAAAGCGGAAGATGTCAAATCAATCGTAACATAATAATTATCAAGCGAACGTTTTTTATTTTTTTAGCGTGGAGTTCAGTAAGGTATGGCTCGTCAACATGGACCAGTATGCCGGTTGTGCCGCCGCGAGGGGATGAAACTGTTTCTCAAGGGCACGCGTTGCGATACGCCCAAATGCGCATTCGAGCGCCGCGATTCCCCGCCGGGGATGAACGTCGCCCGCCGCGGCAAACTCACCGATTACGGCCTGCACCTGCGGGAAAAGCAAAAGGTGAAGCATCATTACGGTCTTTTGGAGCGCCAGTTCCGCAAGCTGTTCGCCATGGCCGAAAAAGGAAAAGGAAACACCGGCGAAAGGTTGATGAGCCTGCTGGAACGCAGGCTGGATAATATCGTGTATCGGCTGGGTTTCGGCCGGTCCAGGGCCCAGTCGCGTTTGTTGATCACGCACGGGCACATCACCGTAAACGGGCGGCGGGTGGGCATACCCAGTTATCTGGTTCGTCCCGGCGACGCGATCCAGGTGAAAAGCCGTCCGAAAAGCACGCAATTGGTCGAGGCGAACCTGGCCGAAGTGCCGCACGACGTGCCCGATTTCCTCAGCCGCGCGGAAGGCCCGCAGCCGGAAGGGCATGTGCTTCGCCTGCCCGAAATCACCGATATGTCCATCCCTGTTCAGCCCCACCTGATAGTGGAGCTATGTTCCAAGTAGCCCACTGCTGAGCCGTCAGTTAATTGGATCGGAGCTTACACATGCGAATTCGTTGGCGCGGATTAGAATTACCCAGCCTGATTACGGCAGATCGGTCTGCCCTTACCCCGACCTACGGCAAGTTCATAGCCGAGCCTTTCGAGCGCGGATTCGGGGTGACCATCGGCAACAGTCTCCGCCGCATCCTGCTTTCCAGCCTAGAAGGCAGCGCGGTGACGCAGATTAAATTGCACGGCACGCTGCATGAATTCAGCACCCTGCCGGGCGTGGTCGAAGACGTAACCGATATCGTTTTGAACGTCAAATCGCTGGTGGTAAAAAACTACAGCGAGCAAACCCGGGTCGTGCGGATCGAAAAAAATACTAAAGGTCCGATCACCGGGGCCGACGTGCAAAACGACGACCAGGTGGAAGTGATCAACAAGAACCACCTCATCGCCACGTTGACCGAAGACGTGCCCTTCCTTTTGGAAATGGTGGTCGAGAACGGGCGCGGGTACGTGCCTTCCACCGAGCACACGCCCCAGGTCCAGGAAATCGGCATTATTCCCATCGACGCCGCCTTCAGCCCGGTGGTCCGCGTGCGTTACGAGGTCGAAGAGACCCGCGTCGGGCAGAAAACCAACTACGACAAGCTCACCATGGAAATCTGGACCAACGGTTCGGTCACTCCGGACATGGCCCTGGTCGAAGCGGCCAAGATCCTGCGAAAACACCTCAACCCGTTCGTGCAGTATTCCGAATTGGGGCCCGCCGTGCACAGCGAAGCCCGCACGCCCGGCAACTACGGGCTGGACCCCTCGGTCGAAGCCAAGCTGAACATGAGCCTGGCCGAACTGGAACTGTCGGTTCGGGCGACCAACTGTCTGGAATCGGAAAACATCAACACCGTCCGCGATTTGGTTCAGCGCAGCGTAGACCAGTTGCTGGAAGTCCGCAACTTCGGCGAAAACACGCTCACCGAAGTCCGCGAAAAACTGGCCGACATCGGCCTGCGATTGGGCATGCGCCCGGCACCGCCCACCGCCGCAATCGTACATTAATCCAATTGTCCCCTCTCCCTCCGGGAGAGGGCTAGGGTGAGGGCAGTTTTTACTTGATTATGTGTTTAACTTACATTAATATTTTTTCTCATATTTACAATAAACGGCACGACCATGCGACATAGAAGACGAGGCCGCAAGCTCGGCCGTAATCCGAATCATCAGCGGGCATTGCTCCGCAATCTGGCCAGCGCACTGATATTGACCGAACGCGACGCAGAGGGTGAAGACAACGCGCCCAAGACCAAAGGCCGCATTATCACCACAATTCAAAAGGCCAAGGAGGTCCGGCCGCTGGTCGAGCGTTGCATCACCATTGCCCGCGACGCCTTGCCCCAGCAGGAAGCCGCCGAAAAGCTGGCCTCCGACGCTGAACGACATAGCGATAAGTGGCGGGCTTGGCGTGAAAGCCAGGAGTGGCAAGAGTGGACCCAAGCCATGGCGCCGGTGGTTACTGCGCGGCGGCGCACGCTGAGATTGCTGGGAAACAAGCAGGCGGTGAACATCCTTTTCGCGGAAATCGCACCGCGCTTTGCCGATCGCGACGGGGGCTATACCCGCGTGCTGCGGTTGCCCAAACCCCGCCTGGGCGATGCCGGCGCCAGGGCGATTTTGGAATTTGTGGGCAAGAACGATCGCGTCCATAAAAAGGCCGTCCGCCCCTCGTTCGATACCGACGAAACGGCCGAAGGCGAATCAACCGCCTCGGAACCGGCGTCGGATGACGCCCCCGCGGAGACGCCGGATGAATAAAGCTCGGTGCAAATAAGCTTACCTATACCCGAAACCGCCCCCGGTTTCCCAATTCTTCACACGAGTTGCAGCAAGACCCACCGTGAACAACGGTTTCGATTTTACCCACCACATACGCCTGCTCTGCAAAGATATTGTACACCGGTTGGAATCGCTTAATCACATCGATATGAGCCGGGTGGCTGTGAGTTTTTCGCAAGCCCGATCGGGCACCAGGGCGGGAATGTATGCCACGCTCACGCCGCTGCGATTTCCCGGCGGTCGAATACATACCGTGCGCCGCGGGCGGAAATGGGGAATGCAAAAAGTCAAGGATCACAACGGCGAGGAAATGCTATACATCCTCAACTTTTATCTGCCCCGATTCCTGGACCTGCCCTTCAGGGAAAAACTCGATACGGTGGTCCACGAATTGTGGCACATCGGGCCGAAATGCGACGGCGACCTGCGCCGCTTCGGCAACCGCTGTTTCGCCCACGGCCCGTCGAAAAAACAGTTCGACCGCCAGGTGTCGCTCATGGTCGATCAGTGGCTGGAACAATCGCCGCCGGAATCGGTGTACGAATTTCTGCAATCGAATTTTCGCGAGCTTGACGCCCGCTACGGGCGGATCATCGGCAGCAAACTCCCCGCCCCGAAAATGTTCCGCGTGGATTAGTGTTTTTCAACACGGAGACACGGAGGGCACGGAGGATGAAGAAATATTCTGATTTAGGGTGACGAATTAATCAAAAAATAATATAATCGATTTCAGGACACCCTCAAATAAATATAAAAATAATTTACCTCTCGATCATTCTCCGTGTTCTCCGTGCCTCCGTGTTGATAATAAATCAAATCTGATCGAAGGCTATGGATTTTCTTTCCCAAACAAAAGATAAAGCACCGGCAGCACGAGCATGGTCAAAATCGTGTCGGTTATAATTCCGAAGAAAATGACCGTTGCCAGCGGGCGCTGAACTTCGGCCCCCACGCCGGTCGAAAAAGCCATGGGCAAGAAGCCCAGTGCCGCCACCAGGCCGGTCATCAGCACCGGGCGCAGACGTATAAGCCGGGCTTGTTCGACGGCCTCGCGTTTCGGCAGACCTTGTTTCATCAATCGCCGAATGTAGGAAACCAAAATCAGGCCTTCCAGCATCGCCGCGCCGGCCAGGGCCACGAAACCCACGCCTGCTGAGACCGAGAAGGGGATGCCGCGAATCCATAGCCCCAGCACTCCGCCTACCCGGGCGAATAGAACCCCGCTAAACACCATGAGCGAATCGCGTATAGAATGGAAACTCAGGTACAGCAGGCTGAAGATGAGCGACAAGGCCATGGGGACCACGAAATAAAGCCGCGTGCGTGCCCGCTGAAAATGCTCGAATTGCCCGCCCCATTCGACGGCCAGCGGGTATTGGACGAGCGGATTGATTCGGGTCTGGGCCTCTTCGACAAAACCGCCCAAGTCGCGCCCACGGACGTTGCACTGCACAAGGATCCGCCTGCGGCCCCATTCCCGGGTTATCACGGCCGGACCCGTGGTGTTCTCGAATGTCAGAAGTTGAGTAAGCGGTATGCGCTGCCCGCCCGCGGTGGGCACGACCACAGTACTTAAAGCGTCGGGATCGTCGCGGTACTGCTCGGCCAACTTTACAACCAGGGGAAAACGGCGTTGACCTTCACGGATCTCGCCCACGTGAATGCCACCCACCGATTCGACTATCGCCAGCACGTCGCTGCGGGCAACGCCGTAGCGGGCGACGGCCTCGTCGTTGATCCGAGCACGCTCGATGGGCTGGCCGGTAATCTGTTCGGTGTACACATCCGTAGCGCCGGGAATTTGTTTTAAAACGGCCTCGATTTCCTTGGCCTTTACTTTTATTGCTTCCAAATCGTCGCCGTAAATCTTTATGCCCACGTCGCCGCGAATGCCCGCGATCATCTCATTGATCCGCATTTCGATGGGTTGGGTCAGCAAGGCCCGCGTGCCCGGCAATCTTTGCACGGATTGAGCCATTTTTTTGACCAATTCATCCTGACTTTTGGCCTGTTTCCACTGCTCGCGGGGCGTGAGCATGATGAAAATGTCGGACAGTTCCAGGCCCATGGGATCGGTGGCGATTTCCGGAGTGCCGGTCCGCGTCCATACGTGCTCGATTTCCTGGGGAAATTCGGCTAGGAGCAGTTTTTCCATCCGGTCGCCGTAACGGACGGATTCTTCCAACGAAACTCCGGATAGCCGCACCGTGTTGATGACCACCGAGCCTTCGTTCAGCCGGGGTACGAACTCAACGCCCAAGCGGAAACCCAGAATGATAGTGATTGCCGTTATCGCAATTGTCAGCAGCAGGGTCGTCCACGGGTAGCGTAAACCGAGGCGCAGCACCGGCTGGAAAACAGCGTGCGCCCAGCGATCGGCCGGAGTTTGCCTGCGTTTTATGCGGCGCGGCAGGCCGAAACTCGCCAATACGGGAATCAGGGTCATGGAAAGCACGAGCGAAGCGGCCAGGGCGAAGATTACGGTCAACGCCATGGGGCGAAACATCTTGCCCTCGATTCCTTCCAACGTAAGGATCGGCAGGTACACGACCATGATAATCAGTTCGCCGAACATAGTGGGTTTGCGGACTTCCACTGCGGCATCGCGAATGACGTCCAATTTCGGGCGGTTCGATTTGTCGTCGGCCAGGTGACGGACGCAGTTTTCAACCATGACCACCGAACTATCGACGATGAGTCCGAAATCGATGGCGCCCAGGCTCATCAGGCTGCCGGCGATGCCGAAGCGGAGCATCATGTTGCCGGCAAACAGCAGTGAAAGCGGAATGGCCAATGCCACGATCAGCCCGGCGCGAAGATTGCCCAGAAAGGCGAATAGTATCGCAATAACCAGAAGCGCCCCTTCCAGCAGGTTCGTCTTGACTGTATTGAGAACCTTGTAGACCAGGTGTGTCCGATCATATACGGTTTCCACGGTTACGCCCTTTGGCAGCGAGTGTTTTATGGTTTCCATTCGCTGGTCCAGCCCTGCGGTCACCTCGCGGCTGTTTTCGCCCATCAGCATAAAACCCAATCCCAGGACAACCTCTCCTTGTCCCTCGGCCGTTGTGGCAGCGCGGCGGATTTCGTGGCCGATCTGGACGTCGGCCACGTCGCGCACTCGGACCGGGAATCCATCGTGGCTGGCCAATACGATATCGGCTATCTGATCCGTGCTGGTGACGATTCCCACGCCTTGCAGGATGTGAATCTCGCCGCCGCGCTCCAGATTTCCTCCGCCCACGTTGAGATTGTTTTTCCTAAGAGCATCGGAGACCTGCTGCAAGGTCAAGGAGTATTTAATAAGCCGGGCCGGATCGACATCCACGTGATACTGCTTTTCCAGGCCGCCCCAACTATTCACTTCGGCCACACCGGGCACGCTGCGCAATTGGGGTTTGATAATCCAGTCCTGGATCGAGCGCAACTCGGCAAGGTTTTCCTCGTCGGTCATCCCCGGCGGCGTGGGCCGCTTGACCAGGTAATGATAGACTTCGCCCAGTCCAGTTGCCACCGGTCCCATGCTCGGGCGTGGAATACTTTCAGGAATCTCCACTTTTTGCAGGCGTTCCTGGACCAGTTGCCGGGCAAAGTAAATATTGATTCGGTCTTGGAACGTCACTGTTACCTGGGATAGTCCAAATCTGGACGTGGATCGAACATTGTCCAGTCCGGGCAGGCCGCCGATGGCCAGTTCCACTGGCAGCGTTATCTGCTGCTCGATCTCTTCCGCGCCCAGCGCCGCAGCGACGGTGTTGATCTGCACCTGCACGGGCGTGGTGTCTGGAAAGGCATCCAATGGCAAACTAACGATGGCGATAACGCCGGCGATGACAAGAATAACGCTAACCATGAGCACAATGGCGCGGTACTTCAAACTTATATCGATGATCCAGGCGAGCATTGGTTAGTCTCCGCAGCATCCGGCCCCGATGGAGCCTTTCTGGATTTCGGTCTTCAGCAGGAAGCTGCCGGTGGTGACAACCGATTCGCCCGGCTTGAGATCGGCCCAGGCCAGTTCGATTTGCCTGCCCAGGTTTTGACCGGTCAGCACGCGGCGCGGCTCGAACTGATCGGGCCGGGTTTGCACGAAAACAACATAGGACGATCCTTCCCACTGCACGGCTTCGCGCGGCACGACCAAGGCGGAATGCCGCTGGCCGACTTGGATTTCTCCGGCCCCGAACATATTCGCCCGCAGCAATCCCCGGCGATTTTCTGCCTCCACGCGGACTCGGATGGTGCGGGTTTGGTCGTTTACCTCGGTGTCGATCCAGGAGATCTTGCCGGGA
>JBEKSO010000034.1:0-16998 GCA_049516935.1 Thermoguttaceae bacterium | reverse complement strand
GCAAACTCGGGGCCTGGACCCGCGGCCGCGAACTGCCCCAGCCCTCCGGCCCGCCATTCCGCACCTGGTGGCGAAAAAATAAAAATGTGAAATAACAATCAATCATAAAGCCGCGACCGTTGGTCGCGTACATTGGTCAATAATTTGTTTCGTTTAGCCGCGACCGGGCACCATGTGCAACATGGTCGGGGAGCGAGAAACAGTGTCAATTATGTCCACAACCAGCCGAGACGCCATTTTGCATCGCATTCATACCGAACTATCCAAGGGCCCGCCGACCGAAGCTCCGCCCGTCCCCGAGGTCTGGCCGCGGGGTAGCACGAGCGTCTTACCCATGTCGCCGTCTGACGCTGGGGAGACGCTTCCCGCCTCTGCAATGGCCGACCAATTCCAAAGCGAACTTAAAGCCGTTCACGGCGAGGTTATCCGCTGTGCTGCGATCGGCGATGCCCAAAAACAATTAGCCGAGTTGGTCAAAGCGGCCGGGTGGACCTCGATCGGAGTGATGTACCGCCCCATCTGCTGCGAAGCGGTTAAAGATCTCGATCCCAAAACCATCCAATGGCCCAAGCCCAACTGGCCGCCCACCGAAATGGCCGACCTAGGGGCAAGCATTGTGGCGGCCGATGTCCTCTTGGCCGACACCGGCTCCTCGCTTATCGCCTGTCCCACGGCCGAGGATCGTTTGCTCTGCTACCTGCCCCCGGCCTGCGTGATAATCGCCCGGGTCGATCAATTGGCCGAGCACCTGCCCGCGGCCTGGGATACTGTGGCCCGGCGCTGCGCCGAGCGGGAACTTAGCGGCGAGTTCGTCATCGTCACCGGCCCCAGCCGCACCTCCGACATCGAAAAAACCCTGATCCTCGGCGTCCACGGCCCCAAGCGCCTGCTCGTGCTGCTGGTGGGATGAGTTTCACCCTCTGTCATCCTGAGCGCAGCGAAGGATCTCGTCACCGCTGGAATTCTCTTGTTCCCACGCTCCGGCGTGGGAACAAGGAAAAGCCCATTCTTTGTCACTTCTGGTTGCCTGCAAATAGCCTAAAAGCAAACAAACTTGCAAGTCCAATTACCAGCAGTCCGAGGCTGGATGGTTCTGGAACCGCCAGGCCCTGTGCGACGTTTATTGTAGATCCGGGCACGGACGATAGTCCCAGCAATTGCAGTTCCAGGTTTGGGGCATCGCCGTTGCGGATCGGCTGTACCGCATCGCTATAGGGCGGCCGGTCCGTGCCGGGATCCAAGCGGGAAGTACTATTCAAGGCATACAAATCCGCCCCGCCCGTCACGCCGGGACCCCAGACGCCAAAGGGTATTGTGTAGTCCAACGGTTCGGTGGGATCTGAGTGATCATAGTCCTTTCCGCCGTGATCGGCCGTCAACACAATGGCCGTCTTGCCCTTGAAAGTCGCGTCAGATGTGATCATGTCGAATATCCGGCCCAGGTAGCCGTCCACTGCGATCATGGCGTTGTTGTACTCGTCGCTTCCCCAGCCGCCTTCGTGTCCGGCCGCATCCGGATCGGCATAATGTAGGAAAACATAATTGAACGGATCGGATTGCATGTCGGTTATAAAACTATCGGTCAGCGCAGATGTGTTTTCGTCGCAGACATAGCTGTCGAGTTTGCCGCGGCCGTTGTCCACGCCGGTTAAATCGATCGCGCCATTAACAGCGTTATATGAAGTGTCGAACAGGCTGAACTTGGTCTTGCTGGCGTACATGCCGGTCCTCAAGCCGTTGTCGTGTGCCACATCGAAAACACCGGCCACATACGAGCCTTTGTTGCTATGGATGGTTTGATCGGATTCAGGGTCGGTATTATCGGTCCAGTTGTGCCCATCGACGCCTTCCACTCCCCGGCCCGTAACCTGAGTGACATGGTTAGGCAGTGTGACAGTATAGTCATAATCGTCACGGGCATTGAAGGTCCAGGCCCCGCCGGTTACCAACCGATTGAAATTGGGCAGATCGTCGTTGTTGATAAGAGATTGTATGTAACTCGATCCGCCGCCGTCCACGCTGATATGAATGACGTATTGGACTTGCTGCCCAATTGTCGATCCAGCCGGCCACAAAAGGATTAACAGAGTTATTAGGGAAGCTCTAACATTCATAGCAGCGGTTCTATTACGTCCGAATTGATCGCTCGAAGTTTAGGTTGCTTCAAGACAGCGAAATATTATATGCCGGTTCCAATGCACGTCGTCGGTGTTGGGGAAATCGGTGCGGACGTGGGCGCCGCGGCTTTCTTGGCGTTGTAAGGCGGCTTCGATCATCAGCCGCGCCAGACTGAGCATGTTCTGCAATTCCCAGCCGCCGGGATCGGAAAACTGCCGCGATAGAACATATCGGCACCAGTGGTTGATGCTTTCGGTGGCGTCGGTCAGGCCCTCGGCATCGCGGCGCACGCCCACGTCGCGCCACATCAGGCTTTTCAGCGAGTTGCGGATGTCGGCCAGGTTCAAAGGCTCTGTTGACGGTTCGACGCGTGGATTTTCCACCACCAAGGCTCGGAAAGTATCGTGCATGGCTGCCGCCGCCCGCGATGCCCCGGCCCCGGTCGATGCGCCGAAGACCATGGCTTCCACAAGGCTGTTCGAGGCCAGCCGGTTGGCCCCGTGCAAGCCGGTCGAAGTGACTTCGCCAGCCGCCCAAAGCCCGGCGAGCGTGGTCCGGCCTTCCAGATCGGCCGAAATTCCGCCCATCATGTAATGCGCCCCGGGCCGGACCGGAATGCGGTCGCGGGTGATATCCAAATCGAATTCGGCGCACACGGCGGCTATGCTCGGAAAACGCCCGCGAACCCAATCCGGCTCGAGATGCGTCAGGTCCAGATAAACGTGCGGATGCCTGGTCTTTTCCATCTGGCAAACGATTGCCAGGCTCACCACGTCCCGCGGTGCAAGTTCTCCGCGCGGATCGTAGTCGGTCATGAAGCGCCGGCCGTGCCGGTCGACCAGCCAGGCCCCGGCCCCGCGCGTGGCCTCGGAGATCAGGTGCCGGCTGCCGCCCGCTATATACAGCACCGTGGGATGGAACTGCATGAACTCCATGTCGCGCAGTTCCGCGCCTGCCCGATAGGCCATGGCCATGCCGTCGCCGGTGGCGACCTCGGGATTGGTGGTTTCGCGATAGACCTGGCCCGCCCCGCCGCTGGCCAAAATCGTCTGCTTCGCCCAGACCATGGTCTTGCCGTGCCGGCTGTTCCAGACCAGCGCCCCGCGGCACGAGCCGTCGTGGGTCAATAGGTCAATGGTGAACGTGTTTTCCCAAATAAATACATTGGGCAAATCCTGGACGCGGCGGATCGCCACGCGCATGATCTCCTTGCCCGTGGCGTCGCCCAGGGCGTGTGCGATGCGGTCGTGACTGTGCCCGCCTTCACGCGCCAAAGCCAGGCGCTCGCCGGCATGGTCGAATTGCACGCCCCAGTCGATCAAATCCCGAATGCACTGCGGAGATTGGCGAACCACGTGCTCGACCACCTGCCGATCGCACAGCGACCCGCCCGCCACGAGCGTGTCCTCAACGTGATTCTCGAAACGATCCGCCGGATCTAATACTCCGGCAATGCCGCCCTGGGCCACGTTGCTGTTGGATTGCACGACGCCGTCCTTGGTAATCATCACCACGGATAAACTGGGATCGATAGCCATGGCGGCGCGCATCCCCGCCAATCCGCTGCCGATAACCAGCACGTCGGTAAAAAAGTGCGGCACGTTTTTCGGATGAAACGGAACTAAATAACGAATCAACATGGTTATAAGATATGGTTGGAATTGGGAATGCTGATTGGTGAATAATGTACCTGCCCCAAAGGGGCGCCGGTTCTCCCAGCCCAGGGTAACGCCCTGGGAAATCGGGAACCAAATACGAATTAGTGGCGGCCCAACGGGCCAATCGTTCGCCGGAGAATTGTTGGCCCGTTGGGCCGATAGTAAAGATCGCTTTTTCTCTTTCCTTCCCTTTCCTTTCCTTCTCTCAGGGCAATGCCCTGAGCTGGGCGAACGGCTGGACTTTCAGCCCATCAACCGCTGCTATTATCTGCCATTCTATCATATCTACTTCTGGATTACACGGTGGGGCAGACAGTCAAAACCACACTGGTTGTAGAACGGTTCGCGTGGTAAAATGGCCGTACTATCTACGCCGATCTTCTTTTCGGGTGTGATGACATGACCGATGACAAAACCGCATCGCAGCCTGAATTCAAACTCCGCTGGTACCAATTCCGCCTGCGCACGCTGCTGATTTTCGTCTTTCTCGTGGCCTGCGTATGCAGCTTAATAGAAATCACTCTGCGGAAGGCCTGGCTGCAGCGCCGAGCCGTGTCTGAGATTATCCAAAGCGGAGGATATGTTTCCTATGGTCGGCCAGGGCCAGCTAACGCATTGAACCCAACTCTGGAATCTAAGACCTCAAGCGTCTATGAGTTATTTGGCTATGATTACTTCTATGACGTTGTTGGCGTCTCCGGCTTCAGGGCCGACGATAATAACATTGCCCTCTTGGATGATCTTCCAAAATTGACTCAATTGGCACTGGATATCAGGCTGCTCACTCATGCAAAAGATGGCCTGAAACATCTGCAAAAAGTCGACAAGCTTGAATCACTCATACTGCAAGGTTATAGAGACGACGCCAACTTGAGAGTTCTGAAAGAATTGCCGTCGTTGTCTAGTTTGGAATTACGAGGTTACGATCTCACGCTCACCGATAAATGTTTGGACTTTGTGAAGCCATTGAAAAATCTCGACCATCTAGCACTGTGGAGAGGCAACTGGACAAACGATGGAATAAAGGAATTAACGCATCTTGGTACCTTAAGAGACTTGACTATATACAGCAGCAACAACATCGACGATGGATTGGTCATCTTAGAACGCACTCCCCATTTGCAGAAACTTTCACTGGAATGGACTCCTATCACTAATGCCGGACTGGAACACATCAAGAATCTCTCCAACCTGGAAATTCTGTACCTTTTTAACACTAATATCGATGATGCCGGCCTTGAGTCTCTAAAGTATTTGCATTCTTTGAATGCTCTAGACTTGAGCGATACGAATATCACTGGTCCAGGATTGAAAACATTGTCACAAATCGAGACATTAAAATTTCTGGCGCTGGATGGGACAAAGATCACCGACGACGGCCTGCTATCTCTCAGCACAATGAGACAATTGGAGCAATTGAATATTTCAAATACCAATATCACTCTGGCGGGATTGAAGGAATTTTTGAAACGCTTGCATAACAATGAGCAAGCGGAATCGCTGCGCCCCTTGTGCTTGATAATTCGCCAAACTCCAGCCGCCAAAAGTCTCAAGGACAATCCTGATTTGGTAAAGGAATTAAACGCATCCTATCCCGATTGTATTTTGGATTATTAACCATGACCGGGTTGACGGCTAAACCACCTCACTTATACCCCTAATTCGTGGGGATACTATCTTTTCACTTGCCACTCTGTTAATATAGGCGGGATTACACTTAATCATTGGAGTAATAACGATGCCTAAGTATGCCATACCGAAATTGAACAAACCCGCTAAGGTCGGCAAAAAACAAGTTCTATTGGTGGCCAGCGGCGATCTGCGATTGTCGGCCAATCAAAACTGCTGGGCCAAACAAAAAGAATTGGAAGACGATCTGGCCAAGGCCCTGGCCGCGGCGGGTTATGAAATCGTCCGCGCACATCCCTACAAGGAAGACCAGAAGCATGGGTTTATCGCTTCGCAAAAAGAAGGACTGGAGGTCTTCGCCGGCATCGACCCCGCGGCCAAGATCATCGTGGCCGAAGCGGTATGGCAATATTCTTACCACGTACTGCCCGGATTGCTCTCGCACCAGGGACCCATTTTGACCGTGGCCAACTGGTCGGGCACGTGGCCGGGGCTGGTCGGCATGCTGAACTTAAACGGCTGCCTCACAAAGGCCGGCAAAAAATATTCCACACTCTGGAGCGAAGATTTCACCGACAAGATGTTCGTCTCCGGTCTGAAACAATGGCTCGCCAAGGGCAAAGTCAAGCATCCCACAAAGCACGTCAAGCCGCTTAAGAAAATCAAAGTCCCCGGGCCAGAAGCCAAACTCGGCAAAACCCTGGCCGATCAACTCGCCCGCGAAAAGGCGATCATGGGCATCTTCGACGAAGGATGCATGGGCATGTACAACGCCATCATCCAGGACGAACTCTTAAATCCCCTGGGCGTGTACAAGGAACGCCTGAGCCAGTCGGCCCTGTATTATGAAACCACCAAAGTCGACGACAACGAGGCCCGCGATATCCGCAAGTGGATGGAAGGCCGCGGCATGAAGTTCCTCACGGGTCCCAATGAGGAAACCGATCTGACCGACAACCAGATCCTCATACAGTGCAAAATGTATATCGCCGCCATGCGCATGGCCCACGATTACGGCTGCAAGTTGATTGGCATCCAATACCAGCAAGGACTGAAAGACCTTTTACCGGCCTCCGACCTGGTCGAAGGCGCGCTGAACAACGCCGACCGCCCACCGGTCAGCAGCCGCAACGGCCACGGCGTCCTGTTCGAGGGCGAACCCCTGCCCCATTTCAACGAAGTCGATGAATGCGCGGGCTTGGACGCATTGATGACGTATCGCGTCCACAAGGCCATGGGCCAGCCAGTGGAATCCACGCTCCACGACGTCCGCTGGGGCGATTGGGATCGCTCGGGCACGATAAAAGATTACGTGTGGGTCTTAGAGATCTCCGGTTCCGTTCCCCCGGCTCATTTGACCGGCGGCTGGGCCGGCGCTACCAGCGAACGCCAGCCGGCAATGTACTTCCGACTCGGCGGCGGATCGATAAAAGGCGTTTGCAAACCCGGCGAAATCGTCTGGTCGCGAATCTACGTCGAGGCCGACAAGCTGAAAATGGACCTGGGCCGCGCATCGGTCCCCAAACTGCCCCCCGAAGAAACCCAACGCCGCTGGGACCTCACCACTCCCCAATGGCCCATCATGCACGCCGTGCTCTACGGAGTCTCACGCGATCAGTTCATGGCCAAGCACAAGGCCAACCACATCCAAGTGGCCTACGCCCTAAGCCCCAAGGAAGCCGACTCCGCCATGCTGGCCAAGGCCGCCATGGCCCGGGCAATGGGCATGGATGTCTCCATCTGCGGCACCCGAAAAGGAAATAAGGCCTGGTAAACCGTTCCTCGAGGATTCAATCCCTATCAGGAGGCCAGACATTCTTGTCTGGCACGATTATGCCCGGCACGAAACAAGACAGGCAAGAATGCCTGTACTCCCCTTTCACATTGGTCAGGTTACCGTAATACGGCGACTAAGATTTTTTCACTCGCCGATCTTTGAAGCCGTCATGCCGTACTGATCCACGCCGCCCTGGGCATAGATTATTCTCCACACAGCCTTATCGCCCACGACGAGCCGAGCCTGCCGGACTAGTACAAAAAAGGTCTTTTTCGCGCCGGACTCGACAAAAGTCACGGCATACAACTGATCGACTACATATTGCAAATCGACGTAGAACTGATCGAGGGTGCCGAGGTAGCGCACCTCGGCCGAATCGCCCAAAGCCAACAGCGTGCGGACCAGATTGGGCGACTCCTCGGTTTTGCCCGGCGCAATGTATTTTTTAAATTCCGTGAACCATTTAATTTTACTGTTTTCCGAATCCACATAAAATTCCCAAATTCGATCGTCCAAGGCATGACGTTGTCGCGGCAGCAGCGTCAACTGGAATGCCAGTTCCGGCCGGTCCTTGGCAAGCAACTCGAACCAAAACAAAGCGGCCTGCCGGGCTTCTTCCCTGATTCGCCAGCGAAAATAAAACCAATCGCTGTATGCGGCGGTCAACGAAAACACCGCCAGCCATAATCCGGCCAAGGCCGCCTTGCGCCCGATCATGGCCGGGGCTTTTTGCTTGATCTGCCCGAACGCCCGGATGCAAACCATGCCCGCGATGATGGGCACCGCCCAAAGCAGCGGATCGGCCAAGGCCAACGGCGACAGCAGGCCCATCACCAGTCCAGCCACCGCCCAGCCGCTGATCGACCGATACTCCGCAACTTGCTCATCGGTTTGCTCGGTCACTCGGGGCTGGCGGATGTCTGGCGACATAAGCAATCACTTGTTGCTGACTGTAAGCGAGCCTTTATCCTTGACGTTGCTTTCCAAGGTTGCCCTGCGCGTGGCGTATTTGGGGAGGAATTCGCCGCGCGGATCGAAAATTGTTTTTTCCGCCTTCCATTCGGCGTCGCTTGCCGGGTGGGCGTAAGCCTCCTGCGACATCTTTTGCGTGAATCCCAGCCATTGCCGATCCGGTGCAAAACCCAGAAACATCCGATCTTCGGTTTTTGAGGAAAAACTTCCTCCCAGGCAATTTCTAGCCAGCGGGGCAGTATTGAGGCTCATCAAGGTAAAACACACCATCACCCAGCCCACCCACAACGCCAAAACTCCGCTGCCGATCTGATCGGTTATCTTCAGAAACTTCACTTTCACCTGCGACAGCCTGTCGGTTATGAGACGGAATATCAAGGAAAAAATGATGAACAAGCCCCACAGCGCGATAAAATCGCAAAAGTAACCGTACGAGGGCGCCTGCTCCTCCAGCCAATCGGCCGCGGGCTCGAAAAAATTCATCGCCAACAGCCCCGCCGTGATCGTATTGATCAGCCGGATGGCATTGCTCCACATCCCGTCGTTGTACAGCATCGCCACACAGGCGAACAAAATGGCTATCATCAAAAGGTTGACTATCATGAGGAAAAATCCCCGCTCTTATAAACATACAATAACGAATGATTTAAAATCCTCGATTCTTCACTGCTTCAACACTCTCATCAACTCGGGCAGGGATGTAACACCCTTGGCCACCAACAAAACTCCTTCTTCCTGCAGGCTGACCATGCCGTCTTTCCGCGCGGCCTGGCGCAGAAGATCTATCTTGGGATTGGTGGCTATAATCCTGCGCGTATTGTCGCCCACGGTCAACAACTCGAAAACCGCCGTCCGGCCGTAATAACCTATGCCGTTGCATTTATCGCAAATTTCCTTGGGACGGTTCGGATCGGCCGGGCGGGGACGATAAAAAGCCGGAATGCGGCCCTCGGGTATGCCCAATTGTTGCAGTATTTGCGGGGCGGGCTGGTATGCCTCTTTGCACGACTCGCACAATTTGCGGACCAACCGCTGACAAAGCACCCCGTATACGGCCTTGGCGAATTCCAAAGGCGGCACGTCCATGGCCAACACCCGCAGAATCGCGTCCGCGCAGTCCTTGGCCCGAATGCTGCTTATCATCAAGCGGTCTTCCACAATCTCCCGGCACATCAAGCTCACGGTCTGGGCATTGACCAGGTCGCGCACCACCACCACGTTCGGCTCCATGCGGAAGAGCTTGATCAACACGTCGGCCGGCGTCTGGCCCGCGGCCGCGCTGTACGTGCTCACCGCCACGTTTTCCACGGGCTCGTAGCGGTCGGTTTCCTCTTCCAAGGCGGCGAACTCGCGGGTAAATCGGTCGGTGCAGTGCAAGATCACGCCCATCGAACTCCGCAATCCGTTGGCCGGCAGAGCGCTGAACAGCAGAAATCCTTTAGGCAGAGCCAATAGATCCCTGACCTGTTCCTGCATTTTGGGGCGCATGCCCAATTCATCCAGAGTTTTAAAGCGGATTTTCTTTTCCGCGAATTGCACCACCGCGCGCTCGCCCGCGGCCGTGCCTTGCGTGGCCAGCGTGGCCGAAAAACGCGTCGTTTTGAATTCGGCCGCGAACGTGCCCTCCTGCCTGTTCTGACGATCCTGGGGATTCATGCCGCTGAGAATTTTCAAGGCCGCAAGCGCCGGATCGGCCTCCTCGCGGTCCATGCCCTCGCGGGGCAGCCACACCCCGTCGACCATGATGTTCATGGCCACCGACTGCGTGGTAAAATCCATCATGATCGCCGTGGAGCGAAAGCCTAATGCGTCGGCAAGAATCTCCCGGGCCGTGCGCAGGCCCGGCGCTTGCCGGGCGGCCAATAACCTGGCCCCGTTGATCCGCTCGTCCGCACCGCCCTGGGCAAATACCTTCACCGGCGGCCCGGACTCGTGCGGATCGGGCTTCTCGTAGGAGATGTCCATGCCCAGCTTGTTCAAGTAATAAGCCCCCAAGTAGCGGATATGCTCCGGAGTGAGCACCCGATCGTCATTGGTGACCTTCTTATTGCGGATAATAATAAAAGTGGTCAACGGCGCCGCGTAGGCGATAAACAATAAAATGAATCCCACCCAAAAATATGGGATCAACCAGGATAACACAAATGCCCCCATGAACGTGCCGAAAATAATCGGATTCCAACGCAGGTAATCCATCACCTTGACTTCCTGGCAGTCCACGTTGACCCAGTCCGTGGTTCTCACCCAACACATAAACAGAATCCAACATGCGATGATCTTCGACCAACTGAAATAGAAGCCGTGTCCCCGCCAGCCTTTGGGGGCGATGGGCAAGGACGGCCATTCCCCGGAAGCGGCCAGCAAATCGCCCGCGCAAAAAATAAAAATAAACAAAATAACCGCTGATATTATGAGGAAACGGCGCATTACAGCATCCCGGATTCGTGGAATTCTATGCCTTTAAGGGCCATTTTCAAGGCCTCGGCGTTGGGGGCCGCCTCGAAGGCCGTCGCCCGGTCGATCAGGTCGATGTCTACTAGTTGTTTCAAGCTCCAGGCGAAATCTTGCATCCCGTCGTCCTTGCCGATGCGGATGGCGTCGGGCAGCTTATCGTCCTCCTCCTCCATGATAAGCTTCTTTACCGTGGGCGTGAAAGTCATGATCTCGCACGTCGGCACCCGGCCCACACCCTGCTTGATCGAAGGAAGCAGCTTTTGCGCGATTATCCCCCGCATGTTGAAAACCAACGCGCTGCGGATGGCCGAGTGCATGTTTTGCGGAAACAGGTCCAGAATTCGGCTGATCGTGCTGGCCGAGGTCGAGGCGTGAATCGTGCCGAACACCAGGTGCCCGGTCTCCGCCGCCTGAATGGCCGTTTCAAACGTCTCCCGGTCGCGCATTTCTCCCACCAGCATCACGTCCGGGTCCTCGCGGACCGCGTGTTTCATGCCGATCGAGAAATCCTTCACGTCCATGCCGATCTCGCGCTGGTTGATCAGGCATTTGTCTTCCGTAAATGTGAATTCGATGGGATCCTCGAGCGTGAGGATGTGGCGGCGATAATGGCGATTGATCCAGTCCAGCATCGAGGCGATGGTGGTGCTCTTGCCCGAACCGGTTATCCCGGCCAACAGGATCATCCCCTGGCTGAACTTGCAAAGTTCCTCCAATTGCGGCGGCAGGTGCAGGGTTTCGAAATTGGGAATGTCGTTGTTCACCCGCCGCGCAACCAGCCCGATGTGACCCAATTGCTGCAACACGTTGACGCGGAACCGCCATATTTTGTCTTCGATCTTCAAAGTGTAGGCGAAATCCACCCCGCCGTCTTCCTCGAAAATCCGCTCCCGCCGCTCCTGCAGTTTCAGCATCGGCAAAATCAACCTCAGCATCTCCTCGTCATCGATCGGATCGCGATTAAGCGGCCGAAGCGAGCCGTTCACGCGCACATATGGCGCCAGCCCCACCTTCAAATGAAGATCGCTGCCCGCCAGTTTCACCAGCGCGCGAAATAACTTGTCAACCTCGAAGTCCTGGTGTTTGCCGAGAAATTTTCTGGCGTCCGCGTCGTTTACACTAGCCATCTGACTTCAACCTCATGTGTATTCCGCGCCCTGCCATCACGCGCTTGGTTTCTTCGATTGTATATTCTCCGTAATGAAAAATGCTGGCCGCCAAGGCGGCGTCCGCGCCGCCCAACAGGATGGCGTCGGCCAAATGCTCCGGACATCCCGCTCCTCCGCTGGCCACCACCGGAATGCTTACCGCGTCGGTCACGGCCTTGGTAATTTCCAAATCGTAACCGTCCTTGGTCCCGTCGGCGTCCATCGACGTGAGCACAATCTCGCCGGCGCCCAGCCGCTCGACTTCCCGCGCCCAGGCCACCGCTTCCAAGCCCGTGGGCACCCGGCCCCCGTTTATATGCACTTCCCAAAACTCCTTATTATCCTTTATAACACGTTTCGGGTCTATATTCACTACTATGCACTGACTGCCGAACCGTCGGGCGGCCTGGCTCACGAACTGCGGATTGCGGCAGGCCGCCGAATTGATCGAAACCTTGTCCGCCCCGGCTATAAGCAAGGCCCGAATGTCCTCGATCGTGCGGATTCCGCCCCCCACGGTAAGGGGCATAAAAATCACCTCCGCCGTACGCCGCACCACGTCCAGCATGATGTCCCGGCCCTCGTGGCTGGCCGTAATATCCAAAAAAACCAGTTCGTCGGCCCCTTCCTCCTCGTATCGCGCAGCCACCTCCACCGGATCACCCGCATCGCGGAGATTCACGAAATTCGTTCCCTTAACAACCCGCCCGCGATCCACGTCCAGGCAGGGTATCACTCGTTTGGCAAACATTAATTGGTTGTCAACTATCAGTTTACAGTTTTCCGTTTAGCCGCGACCGGGCACCATGCTTTGGCATGGTCGGGGAGCGCGAGATAGACCCGAGGCCGCAAGCAAAAAACATAAAGCCGCGACCGGTGGTCGCGATCAATATAGCCCCGGAGCTTGCACCGGGATCTTTTGCCACTATTTTCACTGTCCACCAAACCCGAAATCTTCACTCTAATTTACCTTCTCACCCCGGTCAACACCCCCTATATCGGAGGGCAGATTGACGATGCAAATAACCGAAGCCATAATAATCACAATTAGTATACACATTCACAGTAGGGTGCGTGGAACGCACCCATAGTTGGACAGAGTTTGAAAACAGGTGTATTTTATGCACTATATATAAATGTTTAACGAAAGGGCAGGTGAATTATGCCTAAATCGGACGAGCGAAAATATTTCATCGTCAAGCATGATCTAGAATCATTCACCCTTCTTCCCGGTTTCATCTGGAGGACATGTTCTTCAGATAAATTTGGCTGGCCACACACCGACAAAGCGCCCCCTAAATTCAATCAGGTAAAAATTGAAGATTGCTGGGTCGAATTCGCTTATGTTAGTGATGACATTTCCTTGGAACCTTGCAGTGTCATTACAGGATTCTATGAATGCACTCGCGAGGCATGGTATGGGGAAATTCCGCTTGATCGGGCAACATTGAATGATATTGCTGACTGGAAGTGGGATAAAGAAGCTTGGATGATTGAAGGGAAAGAGTTCGGGGAACAACCCAATTACAAACCAGTTAGTGTCCCTCCCATTAACGAAATTCTTGGCAGGAAAGTATTTACACGTGGTACTATCATCCAGATTCACAAAGAGGATTATGAGCGAATACGATATGAAATGCGCCATCGCCAGTTAAACCCAAAAAACATACCACTCCTAGAGCGAGAGCCCCTAAATGAACAGGAACTTCTGTCGGTTGTTGTCTGTGGTTATAAGCAATTTGGGATCGAAAAAATCATTAAAGTGCAGAAAGCCTTCCCCGACTTGCTGGTCAACATCAACGGCAATGAAGTATATCTGGAACTTGAAGTTTATATCGAAGGATTCATCTTACATGAACACTATAAAAAAGTAGACAATCGTAAGTTCAAAGGAGACGGAAAAGATGTGGCTGTTCTTTGTTGGATTGATAATAAGTCTCAAGTGAAGGACAAAGTACATGCGGTTTACGATCTTCAGTCCCTAATCCGCGAAGGTAAGAAAATCGTCTGGTAATTAAAAAGTGCGTAAAACGCACCAAAATTTGGACACGATTTGCAGTTATTATATAAGATTGTTTGACGCCCAATGATATGATATAATGGAATTATGAGAAGTGGCTTGCACGAACTGTCGGAGTATCCATTGTGACCACAAAAGAAGCCTTGGAACGGATTCTAGTGGAACTGCCCGAAAATCGCTTGGGCGAAGTAGTCAATTTCGCCAAATTACTAAGCGCACAAGGCGAGAGCGAAGCCTGGCGGCAATTCGGCCGATCACAAATAGCCAAAGCATACGGCACTGATGAGCCGGATTACACCGCAGAAGATATCAAACCGGAGCTTAACCAGTGAAGCCCGGCGACGTGGTCTTGATACGCTTGCCTCAATCTGCTGGCGGACCGCCGAAATTACGTCCCGCTCTGGTTTTGGCAATGTTGCCCGGTACTTACCAAAATGTCCTCATCTGCGGTATCAGCACGCAATTACAGGACCTGCAAAATGACTGGGACGAATTGCTAAACCCGAAAGATACTGACTTCTCAACCTCGGGAATTCACCACGTTTCAGCCATCCGGCTCAGTTATCTTTATGCAGCCGATAGTAACGAAATTTCTGGTGTTATTGGGCGCATCAAAACAGAACGACTTACCAGATTGCTTACACGACTTGCCAACCTGTTGATATCTTAAAGACATGCGCGGGTGCAGAGTACCCGCCATACCATATCGACTATTGAAACATATCGGGTCAGAGCATGAGAAGCAAACTGGATTCCAGGTTCAGATCCGGCCCCAGGCGGGATTTAATTATCTTTTTCCTCATTGCCTTTGCTACGTCTTGGTCAGCCATGTTTTTATGGAATGTCCCGGCAAACTCACCAGACAATAATCACGATCAAGTTTTAAAAACTTTTGAGCGCGTGTCGTTCTTTTACGCGTTTGGCCCGTTTCTATCGGCCACCGGAGTCTCGCTTCTCTTTTATGGCCGTTCCGGATTAAAGTCCCTGTTCAAACCCCTCTTGAAATGGCGCGTCCGGTTCATTTGGTATGTTTGGGCACTGGCAATACCGGTTATCACTCAATGGATAGCCCTTGGAATATGCATCCTGTGGACAAAAGAAAGCCTTAAAATGCCATCCTTGGGAAACGCCGTCCAAATGTGGCTGCTTACTACGCCCATAATTGCAATCTTTATTATCACGGAAGAAACCGGCTGGCGAGCGTTTGCGCTCCCGAGGCTTCAATCTCTCGGCAATGCCCTAACGGCAAGTCTCATCCTCGGGGCTCTTTGGTCCTTCTGGCACTATCCCCTGGAAGCAACAGTGGAACAGGGATACGGAGAACCGGCCGTAACCATTGTCTTGTCACTGGCCATTTTCTCCGCGACTACAATGCTCTTCGCGACCCTTATGACATGGATCTTTAATAGCTCCGGCGGCAGCCTCTTGCTGATGTTACTAATGCACGGCTCCAGCAATGCGAATCTCATCAATATCATGGGCATGCGAGCCGGGGGCAGACTTTTTGATCTGCCTTTTAGAATATCCTATATGATATCGCTTTTATTGATCGTAGGTCTGGTGCTTTTAAGATATGGTATAAAATTTGTCTCCAAGTCGGGCAAGGCAGTCTTTGAATCACCTCTGAATACTGATCCCTATTCCTTGTCCTGATGCTCGGTCCTGGCCAATCGAAGCAGTTTTCTAATCTTCGCTCGCTGGATCAAGCACATGGCTATCAGCGCGATTGTTATTAGGGGCCAGATCACGCAAAAGATAATTACGTTGATTTCCTTGTACGTAGTTCCGGTCAGTGCCGCGAGCCAGACCAGAAAATCAACACACCATTGGAATATTCGATCAATCATTTTTTTGTGTCCAGTTCGATGTCGGGTGCATGAAATGCACCTTCGCTTTAATATGCTCCATAACAAGTGCGGTTCACACACCCTACTCCACCACTTGCCGGCAATCAGGCAGCGACGACAAAAATAGCTTGCCGTAGGATTTCGTGCGAATCCGCGGATCGAGAATCACCACCATGCCCGTGTCGCGCTTGCTGCGTATCAGCCGGCCGAAACCTTGCTTGAGTTTCAAAATCGCCTCGGGCAATTGATAATCGCGAAACGGATTACCGCCGGCCTGCCGAATGGCCTCCAAGCGAGCTTCCAACAACGGCCGGTCGGGCACGCTAAACGGCAGCCGCGTTATTATCACGTTCACCAACGCATCGCCCGGCACGTCCACGCCCTGCCAAAAACTGTCCACCCCGAAAAGCACCCCGCGCGGATTCTTCTTGAACCGCGCAAGCATCTGACTCCGCGGCAGCCCCTCGGCCTGCGAGTACAAAGCGTAATTTTGCTCGATCAGCCACGGCGTCAGCGCCGCTGCCGTCCGCTTCATCATTTCGTAACTGGTAAAAAGCACGAACGCCCTGCCTTCGCTGCGGGCAACGTAGCGGCGGATCATCTCCGTCGCCTGCCGCTCAAATGCCACACCATCGCCGGCCGGATCGGGCATGCCCTCCGGCAAAATCAATTCCGCCTGCTTCTTATAATCGAACGGGCTGCCCAGGCAAGACGTTTTACACTGTGTCAAACCAATCCGTGATTGAAAAAAATCGAATTTTCCCGCCGCCGATAGCGTCGCGCTGGTCATTATCACCGTGGGCACTTTTTGGAACAGATGTTCCCGCAGGATCGGCCCCACGTCGATCGGCGCCGCCGCCAGTGTGATGCGTTTCCGGTATTTGCCCTTAGTGCTTTCCACCCAGTAAACCGCATCCGGCACCCCGTGCGTGCGCCAGTCTTCGATCTCGGCGGCCAACCCTCCCAGCCGAGTTGCGGCCGATGAATAGTCCTGCTTTTCCTCGGGCTTTTTCAATTCCTTGCCCTTGCGATGCAACAAGCCGGCAAGTTTTTCCAATCCCTCGCTGAGCGGATTGGCCACGATCTTCGGCTCCCGCACCCGGCCGTTGCCCTTCGGATGTTCGGCGATCCAATCATCGATGGATTGGAAAAAACTGTCGGCCCGATGCCGGCATTCCGTCACCGCCTGCTGCGCCTCGCCAAAATGTTGGTAAACCAGCAGTCCCTTGTTGGTCCGATCGTTGTACAGTTTTCGCAGGATATAATCGACTTGCCCGTTGGTGACGCTCAGGCCCAAGTGATCGCCGGCCACGGCCTCCAGGTTATGGGCCTCGTCGAAAATCACTACGTCGTAAGGCGGCAATATGCTGGCGTT
>JBEKSO010000033.1:0-17296 GCA_049516935.1 Thermoguttaceae bacterium | reverse complement strand
CCCAGGGGCACGAAATAACACGTCTCAGCCTCGATTTTGTTGCATGTGGAACTGATGGTGGTGTAGCCCATGCCGTGGCGGCACTCGTATTTATCCAAATCGCTCTTGGTGGGTTGCCAGGACGGGGACCAGAATTTGCCGCTCTCATTATCGCGAATATAGATATATCGTCCGCCAAGATCGAACGGCGCGTTGTTATAGCGGTAGCGGGTCAGGCGGCGCATGCGGGCGTCGCGATAAAACGAGTAACCCCCGGCCGTGTTCGAGATGATGCCAAAATACGCCTCGCAGCCCAGGTAGTTGATCCAGGGCAAGGGAGTCTGCGGTGTAGTGATCACGTATTCCCGATTTTTGTCGTCAAAATGGCCGTAACGCATGATGTCATTCTTTCCTCCAACCCCCGGTGTATTCACCGGGGGCTAAATATGTTTTATGTTATCACTGAATTTATGGTTTTGAATCTTCCAAAATTATTTCAGCAGGTGGTCCGGCGGAATCGGGGTGGTGAAACGGCGCCAAGAGCGTCACGAGGATGGATGGGGCCGCGGCAATCAGCACGATGATAAAGAACCACTGGTAGCCGACCCATTTCTCGATATAGCCGCTTACAGCGCCGGTGGACATCATGCATGCGCCCATAAGCGCGGTGGCGAACGTATAATGGGCCGTCTTGTAGGGTCCGGGGGCGATCTGCTGCATCATGTATATCATGTGTCCGACGCAGCCGATCCCCCAGCCGAGCTTCTCGAAGGTGACGATGGTGGTAATAAGGTAGATGTTCGTAGGCAGCGTCTGGCTAAGAATCAAAAAAGTGACATTCGGGACGTTGAGGCACAGGCAGAGGATCCACAGCGATTTCCTCAATCCCGCGCGCGACACGAACCACCCGCCGACGAGCGAGCCGACAATGAACGCGCCGGTGCCGAAAGTTCCATTGATGAAGCCGAGCATCTGGTTGTCCAATCCAAGCCCGCCGCTGGTCCTTTTGTCGATCATGAAAAGCGGGCCCATTTTGTCGATCAGGCCGAAGCCGAACCGGTAAAAAAAGGCAAAGGCGATCATCAGCCAAACGTCTTTTTTCTGGAAGAAAGTCACAAAAGCATGGGCGAAGGTGCCCATCGCGTCGCCGAAACTTTTTGGCGCGTCAAGGGCTTTCGCCCCCGGCGGCAGCAAGCGGGCGTGATAAAATCCGGCAAGAACCATCAGGCCGGCGATGACGAGCATGATCGTCATCCACGAAGTACCCCAACTTTGCGTGCTATCGTGCAATACGCCGCTGATATATATCAAGGGTCCGGCGGCCAGTAGGAATCCGGCGTTCCAGCACATGCTCTGAAATCCCATGTATTTCGCCTGGTCCTTGGGGGCCAGGGTCGTCACATAAACGCCGTCGGAACCGATGTCTTGCGTGGCGCCGAGGATTGCGGAGACCGCCAAAAGCGATAAGACGGGCACCAACCAAGTCATGTTGGGGAGTAGCAAGGAGAATGCCACTCCCGCGATTGCAACCGCAAGCATAAACTGCATCAGCACGACGAAGAATTTTTTCGTCTTATAAAGCTCCAAGAGCGGCGCCCATAGGAACTTGAACGTGTATGGGAAGCCCAGAATACTCGACCAGAATGCGGCTTGGGTGTTTTCCATGCCCATGTTCTTGAACATGACATTGGCAACGCTGCCCACAGTGACATAGACGAGTCCCATAGCAAGATAGCTAGAAGGGACCCACAAGAATGGATTCTGATAGGAAGGCTTGTTTTCATTCATGAGAAAAGGCACTCCGTGCGTGATTCAATACTTAACTAAAATGTAAAAATCGCGCTATAAACCAACGATAATCTTCGGACGGGCGAATTGCAATATGGCCGCCTCTCAACATAACCAAAAGTAACAATAAACCCCCGATGTATTCACCTGGGGCTAAATTATCATCGGGGGATAAATATTCACCGGGGGCCAAGATAAAGCTTAAAAGACGTAAAAGATATCTGCAAAGCATGCAAAAGTTCAACACTAATCCCCCCGTTATTAGTACGAATCAATATTGAATAGTTTTCCTTATCCCACTATAAAACCTCCTCAACTAACCCTCTCATCTCCACTTCATCGGCAAGGCGTCTATCAAGTGATTATGAAGGCAATCCTCGCATCCCCATCAGCCATTGTGTTTAAATCGTCGTTAAGACGTTTTGACGCGCTAAGCGATAAATTGATTTCTCCGAAACGCGCTGCCTTTTGGGCTTGGGCCATTTGGGCCGGCGTGTCGCTGGCCGCATTGTGTTTTGTCGCCGTATTCAGTCTGCATACTCCTTATGTGGATGAATGGGAATGGGTCGGGCGGGCCACGGGCAACGAATCGGTGACGCTCTCGTGGTTGTGGTCGCAACACAACGAGCATCGCATGTTCCTGCCGCGTTTGATTTACTTGGGGCTTGGGGCAATAAGCGGTTTTGACTTTCGAGCCGGCTCTTTCTTTAACGTGCTTGTTTTAAGCGGCCTGTCATTTGCGATGATGATGGCCGCTCGCTCCTTGCGCGGAACAACCAGAATTTGCGACGCGTTCTTCCCTCTGCTGCTGTTGCATTGGGGGCAATTCGAAAATCTGATCTGGGGCTTTCAGTTGAATTTTGTGACTTCGGTCGTCCTGGAGGGCGCCATACTGCTGATGATTTTAAGATGCGGCGACGGAATCACTCTAAAGTTGTTTGGAGTGGTCGCGTTTTGTCTTGTTTTACTGGGTTTGTGCGGGACGTACGCCGTGGTTTATCTGCCGCCGATGGTCTGCTGGTTGTGCTACGCCTCGGTGCGCAAGTGGCAAAGCGGCGGCCCCCACGCCAGGCGAGACGCGCTACTGATGTTTGCGTTTGCCGCGGCGCCGGCCGCGCTGGTGGTGATGTATTTTCAGGGCATATATGCCAGGGCTTGTACTCCGGGTTTTTATGCCTCGCTGCGAACGGGCATTCAGTTCATTAGTTACGGCATCGGCCCGGGCGCCAAGGAAATCTGGCCTCTTTCGGGTTTGCTCGTCTTAATTGTTTGCACAATAATAGTGCGGCAATGCCTGATGGTTTTTCGCAATCATCCGGCCCAGCGCATACGCGCGGCGGGATTTTTGCTGTATTTCGCCGGTATTATCGCGCTGGCGACGGCGATCGGTTTGGGGCGGGCGTTTATCGGTCCGATAGCCGGATTCGAACCCCGTTACATGACTTTGGCCGCGCCGCTTTTGCTGCTTCTGTTTTTACTGTGTGAAGTTTACGGCAACGCCGCGCTAAAGCGACATCTGCCGCGCACGCTTTTTATAATGATGAGCTTGCTTTTTTTCGTTAACGCACAAAAAGGAATCAGCCACTCGACAAACCTCTGGAGACATTTAGCGGGATTCGAACGCGATATGCGCGACGGCATTCCGACGGAGGCTTTGGGATTGCGTTACGCCGATCAGTGGGGCTTTGTGCCCAGTGAAATATTCTCGACGCGTCTGGCCTGGCTGCGGAACGCTCGGCTCGGACCCTATCGCTTGCCGACGCTGAAATCAGGCGAGACAGTGCGGGTGGAAGGCATCGGCCGGCAAGGGACGGAATCGCAAAAAATCGAACCGATCCGCATTGTGGCCGGGCAATCGTTCGTTCAGCATTTTTCCGTCGGCGCGGACGGGGAACTTCGCCGCATCGACCTGCAAATTATCCTAGACCGCCAGGCGTGCGCGATTAAACGTCTGAACTGGGCGCTTTTTAAGGTCGCCGCCGATGGAGAACAGGACCTTTTGGCCGAGTATTTTATTGATCCGAACGAGGTGCGCGGCGATTATTACGTTTCCATTCCCCTGAAAAACATCTCCGTCCGAAAGTCGGAGCGGTTTGCGCTGGTCTTGCTGGTTCCCGGCGACGCTCCCCAAGAGGCCTTTGTTGAGATTCCTTTGTATCAAGCCGCCGGGAGCAAGGAAACACAACCGCCTAATAACGACGCGAATCGCCTGGGCGATAATGAATTTGCCGGGAGCTTGAAAGGATTTGTGTTCCTGGAAGTAAACGATCGGTCGTCGCCGATTGTCGCCCGACGGCCCGGGGAAGGGATTTAAAAAAGCGGAAGGGGGAGTAGGGAAGGCGGGCGTTTACCGCAACGGAAACTATCGATTGCGGGCGTAAGTGCGGAATTTGGCGGGAGTCATGGCGAAAGCCTTGTGAAAGACGACGGCCAAATAGCTGGTGCTGTTGTAGCCCGCCGCCTCGGCCACTTTGGGCAACTGCAGGTCGGTTTCCAGGAGCAGTCTTTTTGCCCGTTCCAGGTGGGCTTGCTGAATTTTTTCGTTCATTGATTTTCCGATGGCGCGGCGGAAGCGGATTTCCAAGGTCCGCCGCGAGATGCCCAAGGCCTTGACAATGTCCTTTACCTGGATCGCCCGGCCGGCATTTTCATGGATGAATCGCAAGGCATGCGCCACCTCAAGATCTTCCAGGGCCACCACGTCCGTCGATCTGCGCGCGACAACTTGCAGGGGTTCGACCACGATCCGCTCCTCTCCTGTCGCCCGGCCGGACATCAACCGATCGAGCAAGGCGGCCGCTTCAAAGCCGCCGTGCTCGGCGTTCAGTACCACGCTGGATAGGGCCGGATTGGCCAGTTCGCACAACAGCGAGTCGTTATCCACTCCTACGACGGCGACTTCTTCAGGCACGCCCAGATTGGCGGCCCGGCAGGCCTCCAACACGTCCCTGCCCCGGTCGTCGTTGACGGCCATCAGTCCGATGGGTTTGGGCAGATTTTTCAGCCACTCGGCCAGGAATTTTTGTTCCCGCCCCCATTCCCGGTCGGACTTGTTTTTCGGGGGCTCGTAAATGAAGGGCTCATAATCGGCTTGCTTGATGTGTTTGACAAAACTATCGCGCCTGCGTTTCGACCAGATGCGATCGGCGACGCCGACAAAGGCATAGTTGCGGAATCCCCTTTCCAAGAGGTGAATCGCGGCCAGTTGAGCGGCGTGGTAGGAATCGGTGTATAGTTCGCAGATTTGCGACAACGGGTTGCCTGGCGCGAGTTGCTTTTCGGAGAGGTCCAAGGCCACTACCGGCAAACCGGTGGCCAGAATCGCTTCGGCGACTTTTGGGGTTTCAATCCTGGCGATGATGCCGGTGCCGCCCCAATGTTTCATTTCCGGCAAGGCCTGTTCAAAATCGCCGGGCGTAACGTAAAACGCCCACGGCCCGTGAAGCCGCGCATAACGTACAATACCGCGCAATACGCCGCGGCCATATTCTCGGGAAGTTTCAATCAGCAACGCAACCTTGCGGATTCCGCTCATAATAAAAGACTTCCTTGCCAAAATCTCAGAATAACGGTTTTTTTCATTTTTTACATAGATGCCTGTTTATTTCAATCCCCAAACCTAAAACAAATGCAATTCATATACGCATTATTTAAAGATTATAACGCAATATTAAAGATATCAAGACTACTATTGCGAATATGATCTTATTAAAAATACGCTATCTTCAACGCAAAGCATCTGATCCAAGACATTCCCGATGCAAAAACGCGCCAAAAAAAGATGATATTTCGATAAAAACCGCGCTTTTAACCCTTCTTTTGGGTGGGTTTGTCCTCAATCTTATTGTTGGAACAACAAAAAAATTGTGCTTGCGACGCGTCCATTACATAGGCGGTAAATGATGGGATGAGAGGCGCACGGTCCTTGCTAAAGAATTGCCTCAAATCAACCGCGCGGCTCCGGCCGCGATTCATATCCAATGCGTATGCACTTTTTTCTTTTATGAATTTCCGTTTTCAGGCATGCAGACTGTTGAAAGTCTTAGCCTCTGTTGTTTTAATATGGAGGATCGTCGATCAGAGTTGACCAATGCCGATCAGTGCAAAAACGACCAGGCCGGCTGATCCATCACGTTGTTAAACGATTCTCAAAACTACTTGCCATCTAAAGACAGGTTCAATCCATGGTTAAACGCGGGAAACGAAATTATGCAATCGGGGTGGATTACGGAACCAACAGCGTGCGTGCATTATTAGTCGACACGGCCGATGGCGGCGAAGTCGCTTCCTGCGTATACAACTATCCCAGCGGCGAGGCGGGCATTCTACTGGACTCGAAGGATCCCAATCTGGCCCGGCAAAATCCGGCGGATTATATCGAGGGTTTTTATCTATCCGTTCGCCGAGTGATTGCGGCGGCCAAAAAGCTGCGGGGCTTTTCTGCGGAAGATGTAATCGGCATCGGCGTGGACACAACCGGCTCCACTCCAATACCGGTCGATTTCCAGGGCGTGCCGTTGGCCTTGATGCCCAATTTTAAAAAGGACCTGGCCGCCCACGCCTGGTTGTGGAAAGATCACACCGGACATGCCGAGGCCGCCGAGATCACGGACAAGGCCGCCCGATGCGGCGAAGGTTATCTGGCCAAATGCGGGGGCACTTACAGCAGCGAATGGTATTGGTCGAAAATCCTGCACTGCAAACGCACGGCGCCCAGGGTTTTTGCCGCGGCTTACTCCTGGGTGGAATTGGCCGATTTTATTCCGGCCTTTATTACCGGCAATCTCGATCCGCATACCTTGCCCCGCGGCATCTGTGCAGCCGGTCACAAGGCAATGTACAACGACCAGTGGGGCGGGCTGCCCAGCAAAAACTTCCTTGCTCAACTCGATCCGGCCCTGGCCGAGCTGCGCGAGCGTTACGCCGAGGGGGCCCTTACAGCCGATCAATTGGCGGGCAAGCTTACGGCGTATGCGGCCAAAAAAACCGGCCTGATAGAAGGCGTGCCCGTGGCCGTGGGGGCTTTCGACGCCCACATGGGCGCGGTGGGGGCGGGCATTAAACCCGGCACCCTGGTAAAAATCATCGGCACCAGCACCTGTGACATGATGGTCGCTCCTCAAGACGGCGCCTTGCCCGACATCCCCGGGCTGTGCGGCATAGTGCCCGGTTCCATTATTCCCGGCATGTTCGGCCTGGAGGCGGGGCAATCGGCCGTGGGCGACATCTTCAACTGGTTCGTAAAATATCTCACTCCTTCGCAATATACGGCCAAGGGCGACCCGCACGCGAATCTCAGCCGCGAGGCCGAAAAACTCCTGCCGGGCGAATCCGGACTTCTGGCACTGGATTGGAACAACGGCAATCGCACCATCCTGGTCGATCCCCTGCTGGTAGGCCTGCTGGCCGGACAAACCTTGCACACCACCGCCCCGGAGATATACCGGGCGTTGGTCGAGGCCACGGCATTCGGGGCTCTGAGGATCATCAACCGCTTCGAAGAATATGGCGTGGGCGTGGATGAGGTCGTAAATTGCGGCGGAATCGCCGAAAAGAATCCTTTTGTCATGCAAATCTACGCCGACGTCTGCAACCGGCCCATGAAAATCAGCCGCTCGCCGCAAACATGCGCCTTGGGGGCGGCCATTTTCGGCGCGGTTGTGGGCGGGGCCTATAAAACCACCCAACAGGCACAGCGAAAAATGACCGGTGTCAAAAAACTGGTGTTCCGGCCCAACAAAGCAGCCGCCAAAATCTATGCCGATCTGTATCAGCTTTACCTCACGCTGCACGACGCCTTTGGCACCCGTGATTACCAAGGCAAACTGCACCACGTAATGAAGGACTTGATTAATATTCGCCACCGAGTGCGAAAAGCGGAATAACAAGGATTTTAGTCCCCTCTCCCTTTGGGAGAGGGGAGTATTTTTTCAAATCCAATTTTTTTTAACGAATGAACCTCGACGAACTTCGCGAAAAAGTCTGCCAGATAAACCGCCTGTTGCCGGCCACGGGCTTGGTGACCATGCACTCGGGCAATGCCAGCGGATTGGACCGCCAAAGCGGCCGGCTGGTTGTCAAGCCGTCGGGCATGGATTACGATAAGCTTACGCCGCAGTGCCTTGTGGAGGTCGAACTGGATACCGGCAAGGTCGTCGGTTCAACACTTCGCCCCAGCGTCGACCTGCCGCATCACCTTTATCTTTACCGGAACATGCCCGAAATTGCCGCGGTCATCCATACGCACAGCAACTATGCCACGGCCTTTGCGGCCGTGGGCAAACCCATTCCGCTTTGCCTGACGGCCATAGCCGACGAATTCGGCCAGGAAATACCCTGTGCCCCGTATATCGACAACGAAGGCGACCACATCGGCGAGGCAATAATAAAATATCGCGGGCGGGCCCCGGCCATCCTGCTGGGCAACCACGGAGTATTCGCCTGGGGCAAAGATCCATTTGCGGCGCTGAAGGCGGCCGTGATGGTCGAAGACGTGGCTAAAACCGTGCACCTGGCCATGCAAATCGGCCAACCCCGGGAGATCCCTCCCCATGAAGCCGAAAAATGGTATAAACGATATCATGAACGCTACGGACAAAAATAGGGAAAAGGGAAATTAGGGATATAGTAAAACTGAAAACTGTTAACTGAAAACTGAAAACTGAAAAACCATATACAAAGGGACCCACTCATGACCGTGTTGAAAAAAGACATCACCCTGGGATTCATACCCGCCAATCGCGGTTTTTTTAGCGCCGAACTGGCCGCCTCCATGCGCCAGCAAACCATCGATGCCATGCAAAAGCTGGGCATCAAGGTAATCGCGCCCAGCCCCGAGCAGACCAAGGTCGGCTGCGTGGAAAATCGCAAGGAAGCCGAGATCTGCGCCGACCTGTTCCGCCGCAATAACGTGCAAGGCATCGTGATCGGGGCCGTCAATTTCGGCGACGAGCAGGCCGCGGCCTGGACAGTGCGCAAGGCTGCCCTGGGCGTGCCGGTCCTTATCTTCGGCTGCCAGGAGGAAGAGGTCCTGACCATGAAAACCCGGCGCCGCGACGCCTTTTGCGGTCTCTTGTCCATCGGCGAGGCCTTGCGGCAGATCGGGGCCAAATACAGCGTGGCCCAGCGACCCATCTGTTTTCCTTCGGACGCCTCCTTTTCCAAGGACATCGACTGGTTCGTCCGCGTGTGCCGCGTGGTGCAGGGCGTGAAAAACGCCCGCTACGGCCAGGTTGGCGCGCGCCCGGAGGGCTTTTGGACCTGCCGCTTCAACGAAAAACAATTGCAACTCCTAGGGCCCACGACCGTGGTGCTCGATCTCAGCGAGGCCATTGCCGGGGCCAATAAATACCGCGACGACGACCCGAAGGTCCACGAAATCGTCAAACAGATCAATCTTTATGCCGATACCTCGGCCGTCAAGCCGCCCAGCCTGGTCCGCAGCGCAAAACTGGAACTTTTCTTGCGCAAATGGCGGGAAGAGAATGACGTCGATGCCATGGCCATCCAATGCTGGACTTCGATCCAGGCCAATTACGGCGTGTGCAGTTGCACCACCATGAGCCGGCTGGGCGACGAAGGCGTGCCATGCGCGTGCGAATCCGACATCCTCGGCGCCCTATCGATGCACGCTTGCATGTTGGCCTCCGGTACGCCGGCCGGGCTGGCCGATTGGAACAACCTGCACAACAACGACGACGAACTGGCCAACATCTGGCATTGCGGCGTGTTCCCCAAATCGTTTGCCAAGACTCCGATTAAGCTTGGAGTGCAGGAGATTATCGCCTCCAGCGGCGGGGCAAAGTACGAAGACTCGGAAGGCACGGTCGAATTTATCGCCAAGCCCTCGCCTTTGACCCTATGCCGCGCAACCCAAAGCCCTGAAGGCCAGTGGAAAACGGTCGTCGCCCACGGACGAATCGAAGACAACCCGGCGGTGACCTTCGGCGGATACGGCTGGTGCCGCATTCCCAACTTGCAGCGCCTGTATCGCGACATTCTGGTAAGGTATTTCCCCCATCACGTGGCCATAACTCAGGAGCACGTGGGCAACGTGCTGTGGGAGGCCTTCGGCAACTACCTGGGCATGGAAGTCTATCACGCCACCCAAGATGTGCCGGGACTGTACACGCCGCGGCTGCCATTTTAGAATATGAACCAATGCAGTTAGCAGTTTTTTCGCCTTATCAAATGGATTCCAAAAAATGATAAACGCTCTAACACTTTTTGCCGTAGCTCCTGCTCCGTCTCGTTTGATATCGTTGGGATATGTGGATTTGGCGATTATCGCCTTTTACTTTCTATTAGTTCTGACCATTGGATGGTACCTCAAAGCGAGAGCCAAGACTGGTGAAGATTTTTTTCTGGCAGGACGCGAGATGACCGCCTGGATAGCGGGCTTAAGCTTTCTATCGGCGAACCTGGGTTCTTTAGAGTTGATGGGGTGGGCCGCTGCCGCCTATCAATACGGCATCCTTGCCACGCACTGGTACTGGATCGGCGCCATCCCCGCCATGCTGTTTCTCGGCCTGGTGATGAGGCCTTTTTATTATATTTCCAAAACACACTCCGTGCCGGGCTACTTGCAACTGCGATATAACGAGGCCAGCCGGGGTCTGGCGGCTATTTCTTTCGCCTTCATGACCGTGCTGATGAGCGGCATAAACATGTACTCCATGGCCTTGGTCATGAAAGTCGTTCTCGGCTGGAACATCCATTTCAGCATTTGGATATCATCGTTGACCGTGGCGGTATACGTGGCCCTGGGTGGTCTGCGATCCGCCATCTTCAACGAAGTGCTGCAGTTTGTACTGATTTGGGCCGGTGCATTGCTCATTCCAATCCTTGGCCTTATCGAAGCCGGCGGCTGGGTGGGCCTAAAGGCCAAAATCGCCGAGCGGATCCCCGAACTGTATGGCGCTACTGTCGGCGGATCACAATACACACATCTCTGGAGCACCATGGGCTCGTTCCAGGATAATCCCATGGGCATCCATTGGACCGGTATCGTATTGGGCCTGGGCTGGGTGATATCCTTCGGCTATTGGACCACAGATTTCCTCGTGGTCCAACGCGTCCTTTCCGCCAAAGACCTTAGAGCCGCGAAAATGGCCCCCATTATCGGCTCCGCTTTTAAAATGATGGTCCCCTTCATCGTCATTTTGCCGGGCTTATTGGGACTTGGCCTTTTGGAAACAAAACTCCTGCCCGAATCCGAAGCCATTGCCACCGGCGGACACAGCTACAACGAAGTTCTCCCCCTAATGTTGGCGCGTTATTGCAGCCATGGACTATTGGGCTTAGGTATAGCCGCACTAGTCGCGGGTTTCATGGCCGGCATGGCCGGCAACGTCAGTGCGTTCGCCACGGTCTGGACATACGATATCTACCGGGCATATATGAACAAAGACGCTCAGGACTCGCACTACGTGGGCATGGGCCGCTGGTGCACCATAATCGGCGTGCTGGTGAGCATCGGCACGGCATACCTGGTGATGCAGTTTGCCAGCATCATGGATTATGTCCAAGCCCTGTTTAGTTTCTTTATCGCCCCCTTGTTCGGCACCGTGCTTTTGGGCATGTTATGGAAACGGGCCTCGCCCAAGGGCGGTTTTTGTGGACTGCTGGCGGGCACTCTTTCTTCAATTGCGATGTGGCTGTGGGTCAAATTAGATCCCACCGCTCTGGCTTACGTGGCTTTGTCGAAAAATGCCAAACCCATGGCCGAAAATATGTACCGGGCCCTGTGGTCCTGGATCATCTGCGTGGTTGTGACCGTAGCGGTCAGTATGCTGACCAAGCCCAAAACCGAAGCGGAGATGAACGGCCTGGTCTATGGATGCACCAAAATCCCTTCAGAAACCAGCGTCTCGCTTATTCACCGCCCCATGTTCTGGGCCGCCATAGTGACTGTTGTATTCTTTATCTTAAATATTTACGTCTGGTAGGATAATTTATTATGACTAAAGATTCACATAACCTCTCGATTTGGTTTTTTGTCGGTCTTATGCTGACTGTCTACGGCGTATTGATCGTAGGCGCAGGAATTTATGAGTGCATCTGGCCGCCGGAGGTGCCCGTGAAATTGGCATATCTACATGCCAATATCTGGTGGGGCGGGATACTGCTTATCTTAGGCCTGTTTTATCTGTTTCACTTCGGCCCTAAAGGGAAAAGATAGTGAGGTGATTCTCACAAAAGGTAAGACAATTTTCATAAATATAATTAGCCCCGGGTGAATACGCTCGGGGCTTTTTCATGTATACAACCGCTTGCGGTTTCGCGATGCGTCCAAAATCCGTCTCTGTCATCATTTCTCCCCGACCGCGATCCTTAACACCGTCACCGACCAGGGCTTGAAGGTGTATTTAAAATCCGGTCCCACGCCGTCAATGCTCGATGTGACCGGGGCCACCTTTTTCGGCTCGGCGAACGAGTTTTCATCGGCAAGCTTGGCCCCGACCAGCACGGTTACATCGGCCTTGCCGGAAATATTTCCGGCACCTTGCAATTGCACGGCCGCTTCCGCCGGCACGGCCGCGTAATTCACGACCTTAACGATCACCTCGCCCGATTTTTCCGCCCGGCTGGCCGTGGCATAAAGACTGGGTTTTTTATTCCCTTGTTGCTCCGGACCGATCTTCACGGGCAGCACCACGTCGCCGCGGTTGCGGCTGAACATCTGCTGCACGTAATACGACGGCGTGCCATAAACGCTGAGGTTGTCGCACCAGATCAGGTCCGGGGTCCACTGCCAGGCGTCCGTGTGGGCGAAAAGCGGTGCGTACGACGACATCACCACCACGTCGGCGTTACGCTCCAGGCCGGTCATGAAGGCGGCCTCCGATAAAGCGCACTGCCAATCGTTGCGATTATTCGGATTTACAATGCCCAGCGACTGGGCCGCGTACTCGCCCATGAAAACTTTCGGGCCGGCGCGATCGTATTTGTCGAAGCGAGTAGCATTGTCGAAGAACCATTTCGGCTTGTCGTAACAGTGCTCGTCCACAATATCGGCCTTTAACTCGCGGAGTTTGGGCCAGGCGAATTTGAAGTGTTCGTCGTTGGGACTCGGCCCTGCGCTGGAGACCAGCTTGATCTCCGGATGTTTCGCTTTCAGCGCCTTGGCGAATGGTTCGTAGCGTTCGAAATATTGCGGTCCCCACTGCTCGTTGCCGATGCCCAGCAGTTTCATGTTAAACGGTTCAGGGTGGCCCAACTCGGCCCGTTTTTTGCCCCATGTGCTCGTAGCCGGGCCGTTGGCGAACTCGACCAAATCCATCGCGTCCTGGATGTAAGGTTCCAATTGCTCCAGTGGTACAAGCTCGCTGGAATTGAACTGGCAGGCCATGCCGCAGTTGAGTATCGGCAAGGGTTCGGCTCCAATGTCTTCGCACAACTGGAAAAACTCGAAAAAGCCCAGGCCGAAGGATTGAAAATAGTCTGGCGTGGGACGGTGCTTAAACTCGTTGTTCCAGCGATTGATAATCAGTTTCCGCTGGGCCGGATCGCCGATGGTGTTCTTCCACTGGTAACGGTCGCAAAGCCAGCGGCCCTCGACGATGCATCCGCCGGGAAAGCGCATGAAACCGGGCTTCAGATCGGCGAGCATTTGGACCATATCCGCCCGCAGTCCCCCGGGCCGGTTCTTCCAGGTCTTTATCGGAAACAGCGAAACCATGTCCAGATCGACTGCCACCCCCTGCCCTTCAATATAAATATTCAATTTCGCCTTTGGCTCGGTGGCTGCGGCGTGCAAAGTGGCGGAGTATTTTTTCCACTCCTTGCCGAATCCGGCCAGTTGCGCCTGGGCCAGTTTGCGCCCGTCGCCGCCGATCAGTTCGATCCGCAAGGCTGGGGCGCCTTCCACCGCGCGAATCTGCGCCGAAAAATTATAGGCCTCGCCTTCGCGCACTCCCATGCCGCGAAAGCCCTCGTTCGTGATCATGCTGCCTTTGCAGTCCGGATAGACCTTCACACGCAGGTAATGCGTATTAGCTGAAGTAAACGACTTATCTTCAAATGGATCGAAATTATAAGGATCCTCATCGTGGATTTCCGCTATCGACGCCTTATCGCCGGTAGAGACGTTGCTCCAGCCCATCATCGGGTCGGGAAACTCGAAGGAGCGGTTCTTGACCAACTCCGCATACAAGCCGCCGTCCGCGCCAAAGTTGATGTCCTCGAAAAAAACGCCCCACATTGTCGGGCTGATTCGCGGGCCCGGCTGGTCCGCTTGGATTGTGAGCGTCGCGGCGGGCTCCGCGGCGAGTGAATTGTTGCATGCCGTTGCCGTCAATAAAGCGAACGTCAGTATTGTTTGAGTTGAAAACTTGGTCATAATTCGAGGGAAAAAAGGGACTTATGGGACTAATACGACTCGTGGGACTTATAAATCCTATTAGTCCTATAAGTCCTATCTCTATCTTGCAGTGGAAAAAATTATAACCTTGTTATATCGCCCGATCAACGGACTGCTCGGCGACCGGGCGGTCGATGAGAAAAATGCCTGAAAGTGTCAAGGCCACTCCCAAAAGCAGCCACAAATTGGGCGACTCTTGAAAAACGAGTATGCCGGCCACCGCGGCCATGGCCACCTGCGAGGCGCTGAGCACATTGGCGCGAACCACGGTGGTCAGATGCAGACCCTTGGTGAACCCGATAAAACCCAGCAGATTGAAAAAACCGGCCGCCACCATCCAGGCGAGTTGTTCGCCGGTCGTGGACAGAAGCCCGTCCAATCCTTGCCGGTGTATGCTGATCGGTCCCAGGGTTATCACGCCTATGCCGGTGATGATAAACATCAACGTGCTTTGTTGGGTGTCGGCGTTCATGGTATGCCGGATGGCAATACTCAGCAGGGCAAAGGCCGCGCCGGCCACTCCGGCCACGACCACGGCCTCGGCAACTAATAATGTGGCCGACGCCGGGCCGGGATTGGCGACCGACGCATGTGACGATTTGGCCATAATTTCGCCGGCCGATTCCGCGCCCAGGCTGAGCAGGATCAAGGAAACCAGCAACAGACCGATGGCAAGCATCGAGCGCGGCGTTACCCTTTCGCCCAACATGAATCGCCCGAAAATTGCGCTGCCGGTAATCATCACGCCGAAAGCCGCCGGAACGGTCACGGCCAGGCCCACGATGCCCACGGCGCATTGCCAGGCCAGGTTGCCCAGCAATTGATCGACGAGTCCGGCAAGTATCAAGATAAATAATATTTTAACCGGCGGAAACACCCTCAGCCCGCGGACTGCCCGATAAATCAGGCATGGTCCGATCACGAGCACCGTGATCGATTCCTTGACGCATACGGCCCAGCTCGGATCGCAACCGAGCGCGGAAACCTGGCGCATGCAAATGCTGCCGACCGTGTAGCACACGGCGGCCATGATACAACATGCAGTCCCAAGGGCGGCGGGTTTTATTGCAAGCAAGTATCTCAACTTTTTTATGCACAATTCAGCAAAATATCAATGTTTATTGAATCACAGATTAACAATGTTACTAGCCGGCGGTCAACGACCGCCGGGATATAAGAGAATTCCCACCGGCGGCTGTTAGCCGCCGGCTATCCTCTCATTCCCACGCTCCGCGTGGGAACGGTCGACCGGCTCAACATCCATACCTTTCCAGGAGAATTTACATACATTCTAGATGACCCGCCCGCATATCAACAGCCCCCGCGCATAACTTCATCCACTTCTTAAACCGGTTTGACGATTGCTGGTCAGAAAAGCGATATAATGTATATTGATATTTTACGTTTTTCCCATTTTCCCCCTTTCCCTTTTTTCCTCTTTACACATACGCTTAGAAAAACCATAAATGGCGTCTCTTGCCTTGCAAAACCTGGTGAAAACCTTTCCCGGCGGCATCCGCGCCTTGGACGATATTTCCCTTCATGTGGCCGACGGCGAACGGGTCGTTCTGTTCGGTCCGTCCGGCTCGGGCAAGACCACCGCGCTAAGGCTTATCGCCGGCTTGGAGCATCCCACCGGCGGAAAGATCTCGATCGACGGCCATATTGTAAACCGCCTTCCTCCGCAACAACGCGACGTGGCCATGGTTTTCCAGCAGCATTCGCTCTATCCGCATCTAAGCGTTTTCGGCAACCTGGCATTTGGTCTGAAATTGCGTCGCCTGGGCAAGGCCGAAATCCAGAGCCGTGTGGCCGAGACGGCCGCCGTGCTGGGCATCGCCGATCTGCTAAAGCGAAAGGCATGGGAACTATCCGGCGGCCAGCGCCAGCGCGTGGCCCTGGGCCGGGCCATTGTCCGCCGTCCGAAAATCTTCCTCCTCGACGAGCCGCTTTCGCATCTCGACGCCGGCTTGCGCGAACAAATGCGGCACGAAATCGTCCGCCTGCAACAAGAACGCCTACAGGCCACCATGATCTACGTCACGCACGATCAGACCGAAGCCATGACCATAGGCCAGCGCATTATCGCACTAAATAATGGTCGCGTGCAACAATCCGGCGATCCGGAAACGCTTTACAATCGCCCTGCCAACCGGTTCGTAGCATCCCTGATCGGCAGCCCCACGATGAATTTCTTTCCCGGCCGAATTGTAGAATGCGGCGATGGATTAGTTTTTCAATCTGTAGGGTGCGTGCAACGCACCGCAAGCAAAGAAACCCCATCAAATCAGTCCCCTCTCCCTTTGGGAGAAAACCCGAATAAGTCCCCTCTCCCTCTGGGAGAAAGTACGAATAAGTCCCCTCTCCCTTTGGGAGAGGGCCAGGGTGAGGGCTTTGCGGATGTAGGGTGCGTGCAACGCACCAAATCCTATAATAGCGAAACATTATTTTCCTGGCCCGTCACTAATAAATGGAAACCCATTTTGCAACCTTACCGCGGCAAAGCGATCATCTTGGGCATACGTCCCGAACACCTTTATTTAGAACAAGCAACCGCGGGCGAAGGTTCTCTAAAAATCCCCGCCGTAGTCGAAGCCGTCGAATCGCTGGGCGCCGAATCGCACATTCACCTCCGCTCCGGCCCCCTGCCCTTTATCTGCCGCACCCAATCGAACCCCAGCGCCCGCGTGGGCGATCCCCTAACGCCGGCTGCAAACCACGATCACTTGTATTTCTTCGATCCCGACACTGGGGAGACTTTAGACAGCGGACCGTGGGCAGCAGGCCGTGGATAATAAACAGTTTTCGGTTTTCAGTTTTCAGTACGGAGTACGGTACGAAGTTTTCAGCATTCGGCATTCAGCATTCATCATTTTTCATTCATCCCTCATCCTTCATCCTTCATCCTTTCTTAATTCACCGTCGGGTCGTCGGGGAAGTTTTTGATGTGAAGCATTGATTGCATTATTTCCCGGCCGATAAGGCGGGAAACGGAGACCCACAGTTCGCTGCTGTCGAAGAAGACCAGTTCGGGCGTGGAAGGCGCGGTCAGCCAGGCGCCTTGCGCCAATTCCTGGTCGAGTTGGCCGGGCCCCCAGCCCGAATGGCCGACGAATATTTTCAAGTTCGGCTCGGGGCTCATCACCAGGGCGTCTAGATTCTGTTTGG
>JBEKSO010000032.1:0-17346 GCA_049516935.1 Thermoguttaceae bacterium | reverse complement strand
CGGAGCCCATACTCCGGCGGCAGGCCAGAATTTCCTTTTCGATCCCGTAAGCGGCCGAATCCGCAGCCTCGACGACCGCGAGCTCTTCCGCCGCATCGCCATCAGTTATCGCATCTGCCGCATTTACGCCCAGGACAACCGCCACACCGCCGAACTGGCCGCCGCCATGGATCGCCTAATCTCCGGCGCCACCGATGACGCCACAAACATGTAAAGCCGCGACCATTGGTCGCGCTCTTGGGATTGGGGATAGAGAGGGGGTGGTCAGTTTACTGACCACCAAAGGGATTAGTGTATTGTAAACCGCTTGCGGTTTCGCGATGATAACTTTTAACTCGTTTACTCGTTCCCCCGCTCTGCGTGGGAACCCGATTTATGCCTCAAGTTTTACGCCCATTTATGGGCGTTGTCCGCCGCAGGAGGTCTTAGGCCCGGCGTTTACGCCGGGTAAGAAAGGCGTCCCGATATGCCGTTCTCTGTCAGCCCCGTTCAACGGGGCTCCTGCTCTTGAGCCGACATCTTGGTTAATCGTTATGTTATGATATAATGATGGGAGACAAAAAAATGCTTCGGAATTTGTTAATATTAAGATGGCATTTGAGCCAAGGAGGTTAAATTCATGAATAAAATAATACACGGCATTGTTCACGGAAATACTATAGAGTTAAAGGAAAATCCCGGCATAAGCGATGGACAAGAGGTACGGGTAATCCTATCAGTCGCCAAAAAATCCCGCCCCTGGGGCGAAGGGCTTAAAAATTCGGCAGGCGCGCTTGCCGATTCATGGACCGATCAAGACGATAAAATTCTCAATGAACTTCACCGTCAACGAAAATGCGACACGGGCAGGGAGATTCATGAATGAGTTTTTTATTGGATACCAATATCTGCTCCGCTCATCTCCGTAAAACTACAATTTTCACGCACAAGTTCATTCAATATGCGGGCAGGCTGCATTTACCTACAATAGTCCTTGGTGAATTATATGCCTGGGCTTACAGCCGGGATAATCCAAGCGAACTCTTGAAATTAATCGAAAATGAATTGATCGAAGACGTGAAAATTCTTCCATTCGATGAATTTGCCGCGTTCGAGTTCGGCAAAATCCGAGGAAGTTTCATCCGTCAAGGAATCATTTTCAACTTTATGGATCTTGCAATTGCTTCTATTGCACTGGCAAACGATTTAACTCTAGTGACGCATAATACGGCGGATTTTGTCAAAATCCCAAATCTGCGGTTAGAAGACTGGCTAACTTAATCTTATCGGAGAATCATTATGGAAGCCTCAGTATGGGCTGCCATTATAGCAGTTGCAGGAGCGGCACAACCTGTTGCAGAAGCGGCAAAACCTATGGATTCTTCAACGTACAACATTATTTCATTAATCATTCAAGGCTTAGTTGCTTTAGGGACAATGGCAGTTGCTATAATTGCAATCTGGGGTGAATGGCTTCGACCGAGGCCAAAGTTAGAAATAATATTAGACAATCCAAAAGGTTTTGTTCATGGAGATACCATTTTTTACCATGTTAAAATCATTAATAAACGACCTTGGGTAACTGCTAAAAATGTTCAAGTACAATGCACTGCAATTGCAAAAAAGAGACCCGATGGTTCGTTTTCACAGGAACAAATGTTATATCCTTTACCTCTTATTTGGGCTCCAGCTGAATTCACAGGCCTTGAATCAACATTTGCTTCTGAAAAACTTTGTGATTTAGGCCGTGTCAGAAATAAATCTGATGAATTCTCACTCGCCGCAAGATATTGGTGGACCCAGAATTATCCTGGTACTGTAAAAGCTGATGGTGCAATGCGAATTAGGTTATATGTTCAGAGTCACAATTTCAAATCAAAAAAACCTTTTGACATAGAAATCTCTTGGGATGGCACCTGGTTGGATAATTTGGAAGAAATGGCAAAACATCTCATAATCAAGGAGGTCAAGTCATAATGGGCAAGGATGAGATCGTTTCTGTTCTACAAGATTTCAAAAAACGATACTCCGCTCAATTAGGCATCCAATCGCTGGGTATTTTTGGTTCGGTGGCCCGTGGTGAAGAACGGGACGACAGCGATGTTGATATCGTGGTTAAAATCGATCCGCCGAATTTAATAACACTCTCGCGAATCCGCTTGGAAATCGAGGAAATAATTCAAAGACACGTGCATATCATTCATTACCGGGAAAGGATGAATCAATTGTTGAAATCGAGAACTGATAATCAGGCCATTTTCGTTTGACAAAAATGGCTTTTTTCGTGTTTTCGTGATATATAATAAATGGCCTATGTTATGTGCTCATGGTGTCCATTTCTTTACTGGAATTCCGCGGCGCGATCTGCTACAATCAAAACGCTGCACTATTGTAATAACTCTCGTAAATAGGTTATGTCAGCGAATGTACTTCCCTTTGGAACGAAAGATGATGGGAGGTGAGCATCCCAACGTGGAAAAACACGATTTTGGTGACCAAAATTATTCACTTGTTTTTAACCAAAATAGTCAATAGGCTACATTAGAAACGTGGAAAAATCGCGATTTGTTCCCCAACTAATACACTGCCATAAATCACTTAAGCAATTATTAAGTCGATACTTATTGCCTTCGGTTTACCCAATTTGCCATATTCGCCAATCGCGCTTATTCCAAACGATGTTTTACCATACTAAGAATTCCGTTTTAAAAATCCCCAAGAACGGGGAAATAGCAGTACTCATCCATAAACAAATACAATTATTAACTTTTTTTGTGTTTATAGTTGTATTGTCGGGTTGTGGTAAGAGTCCTAAACAATCAGACAACGGCCCATTTGGCCCCCCAAAGAATAGTTCATTGTTGTCTCCCTTTATCGGTGCCTGGTTGTTTGATTTCGAAAAGACGCTCAGCGCTCAAAGATCAGCGGGGGCAACCGAAGAAGATGTTCAACGCATCCGAAAATTCTATGAAACAAATCCTCAATTCGGCAAGATGCATCCTGATATGACTATCGAAGGCAATTTAGCATTATGTTCGAATACACCTCCTTCAGAATATTGGTTTTTTGCAATACATGAACACAACGGCAAAGTCTGTGGCAAGGCCTGGCACCACGAAGATCGACTCGATCCCGGCGACATGAGCAAGTGCTACTTCCGCATGAAAATCAGAGACAATAATTTGCACTTTGAGGTTAAAATGAAAGATGGTCTTCCTGATCTGAATGACCCTGACCTACTACCTACTCCACCTATTGAACTTGATTCAGCGGCAAATTGTAATGCAGATTCTGTTACAGGTGATGATTGGAGTAAATGGACTACGTATGTTTTTATTCGTAAGCAATAAATTTAAATTGCTTTCTAATATTCTTTCGCAAATGAGAATAATATATGACTGATAATTGCGATTATAATCAATACGACAATCCCCTAATCACCCGCTACGCCTCGCCGGAGATGGTCGCCCTTTGGGGGCCGCAAAGAAAATTCAGCACCTGGCGCAGGCTTTGGGTGGCACTGGCCGAGGCCGAGGCCGAACTGGGACTGCCCATCACTCGGGCACAGATCGAGCAGCTTAGGGCCCACGTGGATGACATCGACTTCGAGAATGCCGAGCGCCACGAGCGGCGCTTACGCCACGACGTGATGGCCCACGTGCATGCCTATGGCGACGTCTGTCCCGACGCCCGGAAGATCATCCATCTCGGCGCTACCAGTTGCTACGTTACCGACAATACCGATTTGATTTTATTGCGCGAGGGTCTTGAGATGATCCGCGGCCGGGTGGTGGCGGTCATCGAGCGCCTGGCCGAGTTCGCCCAAAAGTACCGCGACCTGCCTTGCCTGGGCTTCACGCATCTACAGCCCGCCCAGCCCACCACCGTGGGCAAGCGGGCCTGCCTCTGGGCCTACGATTTTGTCATGGACCTGGCCGAAATCGAACATCGTTTGTCAAGTCTCAAGGCCCTGGGCTCAAAGGGAACCACCGGCACGCAAGCGAGTTTTTTGGAACTCTTCCACGGCGACCACAAAAAAGTCCACAAGCTGGAAAAACTCATCTGCCGCAAGATCGGCTTCGACGCCGCTCATGCCGTAAGCGGCCAGACCTATTCGCGAAAAATCGATTCCCAGGTTTTGGCCGTGCTCTCGGGCGTTGCCCAAAGCGCCCACAAAATGGCCACCGACATCCGCCTTTTAGCCCATCGCAAGGAACTGGAAGAACCCTTTGAAAAGGAGCAGATCGGCTCCTCGGCCATGGCCTACAAGCGGAATCCCATGCGATGTGAACGGATCTGCTCGTTGGCCCGATTCGTAATGAGTCTCGAATCCAGCGCCGCGCAAACCATGGCCGTGCAATGGCTGGAACGCACCCTGGACGACAGTGCCAATCGCCGCCTTACACTCCCGCAGGCATTTTTGGCCGCCGATGCCGTGCTGATCCTATGCCAGAACGTGACCGGCGGGCTGGTGGTTTATCCAAAGGTGATTGGAGCCCATTTAGCGGCCGAATTGCCCTTCATGGCCAGCGAAAACATACTTATGGCGGCCGTGGCCGCCGGCGGTGACCGGCAGGATCTGCATGAACGGATCCGTGGTCACAGCCAGGCAGCGGCAGCGGTGGTTAAAGAACAAGGCGGACAAAATGATTTGATAGCGCGGCTGGCCGCCGATCCGGCCTTTGAAAAGGTGGATCTCACGGCCGTGATGGAACCTTCGCAATTCGTCGGCCGCGCCCCGCAACAAGTGGACGAGTTCCTTGAAGAGGTTATCGCCCCCATCCGTGCAAAATACGGTACGATTGGCATCGCTGAAGCAGATGTGAAATATTGAAAATGTCGACATTATTGTTTGGATGCAGTATTTCAGTTATAATGAATATGGTATTAATAATCCCATCGAGGTGAATTATGAGCGACACCCAACAACTTGCCATGCAGGCTAGCCAATTGGATCCCGAGGAATACCAAGTATTTCTGGATCAACTAGCTGAAAAACGCAAAAATCAATTTCAGTCACAATTGTCTGAAAACCCTGAAGATATAAGCCGAGATACAGTAGCTAAATGGATTGCATACCAACACCTTGCAACAGATCCCGGCATAACGGATGTTTGGTATTTACCGGACAAATCGCCTGCTCAAGAAATACGATTAATCGAAGTCAATCGTCTTCTCAGAGGGGTCGAGGATGAAGAGATGATTCCAATTGATTTCGGCCTTGATATTGAGGGGATCAATTTCAAATTAATGGTGCTAGATGTTAAGCCGGGACAACTCGAAGATTTGCATAACAAGATTTTGCCGCTGCCAAATGATTGGTCGCTTGTAAACGCCAAACATTTTCCATAAAATAATGAATCCACAGCAAGGACTATTTCTGGCGCAAGCAAGGGCAAATTACAGCCTATTTCTCCGATTAAAAAGGGAAAGAGACGATCTCCCTAATAATGAAAAAAAAGATATTCCTCTTTGTTGTTTGCTTTATCAAATACAAATTGCTGCGGAAAATCTCGCCAAGGCCTATTTGTGGCGACCTGAATTCCCCAAACGTCACGAGGTAGTACAGCGATTTTTGCGGTCCATAGTCAATAATGACCGGATACGGCATAAGTTGGGATGTAAAGATCGAAGGTCGTGGAGCGAGTGGATTAATAAGGTGCTGCACCTCGCTTTGGAAGTCGAGAAATTGGTGCCGAAACTGGCGGATGTGGGACCGAATCATGAATATCCCTGGCCGCCACTCTATCCCACCAATGCGCCGATACATTACCACTTTCCGGTATGGGACAAGATTTGCAAAACCTCGAGCGGAAATCAGTGGTTAAAAATGTTAGACAGGCTATTCACCCTTGCGGAAGACTGTTTTTAAATCGGTCACGGCCATTTTTCTGACAATGGGCAGAAAATCCTGCGGAAAACACAATATTGACCTGAGCTTTCCATTCAGTCATTACCCGATTTCGTCCAGCAACCGTTCCACCGCGGCGTTCAGTTTGGCCTCGGTTTCGTATGTGCCCGAGGCGATCTGCTGGCGGATCTCATTGACGCGATCTTGCCGGATGTCGGGAATATCGCGGGCCTCTGCCACCAAGCGCGCGGCATCGGAAATCTCCACGGAATCGTGGATCGTAGACGTGCTTTCCGGCTTCGCGGGCGCCTGGGTGTTGCGGACGTTGTGCGGGGCTCCGATCGATTGCGGACCGTGCAGTTGATTTGGACCGTAAATGTGCATCGCTGTCTCTCCTTAAGGACGATGTCAATCCGCGTCCTTGCTTGTAAACCTTACCTTCCACCGTCGCCTCGCTTGGCATCTGCCGTGACATTTCCAATGGGCTCTAGCATTGTTGGCATTGGTGTCATCGGCCGGCGTTGCGCCGTGGATTAAATCAAACTCAAAACCCTTCGCTCGTGCGGATTTCCTCCTGCCTTTTGCTTGTAACGCCTTTGACGGCCCGACTTCCTCTTTCGCGTTGCCTTGCCTAATCGCGCGGTGTTTTCCGGCCACATCGAGGCGGTGAATTTACGCGACAATTCATCCCCGATTTGTATCTGTTGTGCGCGATTGGGCGCTTACTCCTATTTTGTCTCGCCGCCGTCAAAAAGCCAAGCGGAAAAAGTAAATAAATCCGGCGAGTTTAATTAAGACGTCTTTAAAAGTCGTCCTACCTAAATATGTCGGACGGTTCGAAAAAACCCTCCAACCAAACACTGCCTGCACCACTATACGGACTTTCACTGCCGCGGGTTCTGTACGATAATAAAATTTCTCAAAAAAGGGAAATCTTCAAATGCGGCGGGATTATAGGCGGTTGCCGAAAGCTAAACAATATCAAGACTGGATAATATAGGCGGTAGGGATGGAGAATAGGCAATAGGAAATAGAAAATGGAGGATAGAGAATAAGAACAGAAGATAGGAAATAGGGGACAAGGGCTGGGTTTTATGCTAAATATCCCGCCCATATCGAGCTTATCTTGGTGAGATTCAGATAGTCGATCTGCCTGACCACCACAAAGGCGTGTTTCTGGAAATTGCCGGAATTATCGGAACTATCACTCGGTTTCAGGGGTTAGAGTCTGTGGAATGTGTTGTAATGCCTTCAATTCCCTCAGTTTAGGAGACTGACAATGCACAGGCTAATTCTCTGTTCGCTGACGGGGTTAACTATCGTTTTTCTTCCCCAATATCTGTTGGCGGAAGATCCTGCCGGGCCGCCGGGACCTGTTAATGCCCAGCCCGCCGGGCCAAATCCTGAAATCTCGTTTAACCGCCTGGATACCAATCACGACGGCGTTATTACTCGGGATGAACTTCCTCCGGGCATGCCGGAAATGTTTAAACAGTTGCTATTCCTGGCCGATAGCAACGGCGACGGAAAAATCACAAGAGATGAATTAACCGCTGCCCTCAATCAGCACCGGCCGGGTCCTGGTAGCGAGCCACCACCTCTTGGCCGCCGTTCTCGCGGACCGGAAGGACAAACCGATCAGATGCCCGGACCGCCGTTTGGCCGCCGTTTTGGCGGACCAGAAGGGCGACCAGATGATATGGCAGGGCCGCCGTTCGGCAGACAGGCAGTGGGACCCGGTTGGATGGGCGGGCAGCGTTTTGGCGGACCAGACGGGCGACCTGATCAGATGGCAGGGCCACCTTTCCGGGGACCTGGTGCAGAATCGCCTCAAAAACCAGCCGGCGCCGACGGACCGGAAGGACCGGTTCAAGTGGAGGCATATTCTATCACCAAGGCCGATCCGCAAACGACGCTGAAAGTGATGCAAACCTTGTTGGCCGGTAAGCCCGACGTGCGCATGGACATCGATCCCAAGACCAACCACCTGATCGTTCTTGCCCGGCCCGCCGAACACGCCACGATTCGTGCCGCTTTGGATCAGTTGCAACGCGACACACAAGGTGGCGCTGATGCCAAGGAAAAACCCGCTGAGATGGCCGGACCGCCGTTTGGCGGACCAGGCGGACGCGGTTGGATGGGCGGACAGGGCTTCGGCAGACCAGGAAACGGACCCGGTTGGATGGGCGGGCCGCCGTTTGGCAGACAAGGAATGGGTCCCGGTCGGATGGAAGGACAGCGTTTTGGTGAATCGGAACCTGGATCTGATCGGATGCCAGGACCGCCTTTTGTCGGACCAGGCGGGCAACGCGGTTGGATGGGCGGGCCGCCGTTTGGTGGACCAGGAAATGGCCCCGATCGAATGGGCGGGCCGCCATTTGACAGAGGCGGACCTGACGGCAGACCTCCGCAATTGGCAGGTCCTAATTTCCCTGGACCTAACGCAAGATCGCATTGGATGGGAGGGTCGCCCTTTATCGAGCCAGGAGGGCGACCCTGGGCAGGGCCTGGATATGGCCCTCCGCATCGTTGGGCAGCCTTCGAACCGATGCAACAGCGTCCTTGGCAGCAGTATGGTCATTGGGGACCGCCGAATCGTCCTTGGCAGGCCAATTTTGCAGGACCTGATCGTCCTTGGATGCCTCGGCGGATGGCTCCTTGGATGGCATACGGGGCCGGGTCGCACCGTCCTTGGCCGCCCAATGGACAAAACTGGTACCAGCAATTGTTGTCTTATAATGCCAGGCCGCCGCGTCAGGGGTTAAATCTCAAGGCCCTTTTTGGCCGCCTGGACGCCAACCATGACAATCAACTGAGCTTTGACGAATTTTCCCAGGGCGTGAAGCATTTATTGCATGCCGTTCTACCAGGCCCAGGCCCGCAATGGGCACGCCTGGCCGGCCGGTTTGGCGGGCAAGGTTTTGGACCGCCCGCTCGTCCTGCCATGGCGAATTATCCTGCTCCTCGGTTTGAGATAACCAGGCAGAGAATTACCAGGCTTTTCCAGAACTTCGACAAGAACCACGACGGAAAACTCACTAAAGACGAAACCCCGCCGAAGATCCAGAAAAAATTCGACCGCATTGACGTGGAGAAAAACGGTTTTATCACTCCGCGCGATTTGTACCGGGCGGTTTCCCTTTTGCGGCACAGCGCGGAAGACCAAAAACCGGTAAACCAAGGCTATGAAAAAACTCCGGCAAAACCAGAGGCTAAGGATAAACCCGAGTAAAGAAAGTCCGATTATAAAGTTTAAACCATACTTTCTCATCGCGCCCGGCATGCACTAACGTGTTTTGCCGGGCTTATTTATTGCGCCTTGCCGATTTGCACTAATCCGGTCTTTTTTCTGATAAACTACGAACTCCGAACCTGCCGGGCATGTCTTACGTAGTGTAACTAGAAGACGATGTTAAGGAACATGGTGATGAATAACCTCGATCAAAACCTGCTAAGTTATATAAGCATCGGCCGGGACCATTGGGACGTGCCGGTGCGGGTGGAATTGCGCGCTTACCTCGATTTCACCCGCCGCATCAACGTCCAATTGCGGCATTTGACCGAGCGATGGGAAAGGGATTTTGGGCCCGTTCCCAAACGCTATAAACATCAACGGCCCCGCCAACCACGTTAAAAATGATGATTGATGAACGCTGAATGATGATTTTTTAAGAATAAAGCGAGAGAGAACGATCGCGGCAATCTTACAACTGAAAAGAAGAAACCGCCTGCGGTCTAGCTATATACGCTAACACCAAACACTTTTCCTCCAGGTAACGCCCGAGCGCGGCATATTTCCACTTGCCCTCCCGCCAATGCCGTGCCGGACACGCCTGGAGGAATTTTTATTTGAATAATAGTTTTTAGCTATTATGACCCGAATTCCGGGCGGCGACGGGCGAGTTGGCTTTGCAGGCGCTGCACTATCGAACTGTGCATCTGGCTCACGCGGCTTTCCGATAGGTCCAGGGTTGCGCCGATCTCCTTCATGGTCAGTTCTTCGTAATAATAAAGGATGATGATCAGCCGCTCGTTGCGGTTTAAGCCCTTGGTGACCAGGCGCATGAGGTCGTTTTTTTGGATCCGCCGCGTGGGGTCTTCGCCCTTTTTATCTTCCAGGATATCGATCTCGCGAACGTCTTTGTAGCTGTCGGTCTCGTACCATTTTTTGTTGAGGCTGATGAGATTCACGGCGTTGGCGTCGAGCATCATTTTTTCCAGTTCGGGCACGGAAATGCTCATGGCTTGGGCCAGTTCGATTACGGTCGGTTGGCGGCCGAGTTTGGCCTCCAGGTTTTTCATGGCCTCGTTGAGCTTGCTGGCCTTGGAGCGGACCAAGCGAGGCACCCAGTCCATGGTCCGCAGTTCGTCGAGCATGGCCCCGCGGATGCGCGGCACGCAATAGGTCTCGAATTTCACGCCCCGGGAAAGATCGAAGGCGTCGATGGCGTCCATCAGCCCGAATACGCCGGCCGAGATCAGGTCGTCCAGTTCGACTCCTTCCGGCAGCCGGGCCCAAATCCGCTCGCCGTTGTATTTCACCAGCGGCAGATAACGTTCCACCAGCCGGTTGCGGAGCTCCTGGTTGCCCATGTCATTTTTAAATTCGATCCACAGTTGCTCGATATCGTCCGTAGCAAGAGTAGTTGCCATGCTATCCTCCATGATGACGCGCTAATGTTTAGCGCCGGCCTTTTGAGATCCTTCTCGAATTAGTTATCAATTGCCGGTAATCAGTTGTCAGTTATAAGTATTCAGTTTTTTGCATTCATCCTTCATCCATACTTTATCATTCATTCTTCATCTTTTCTGACAGTTCGCCGGCCAGGCGGGCATTGACGCTTTCCTCCACGATCCGCTCGGCGATCCAGCCGATGATAAGTCCGATGACGCCGAAAAGCAGTAAGTTAAGCCAGGCGGTCCGGAGTATCGATTCCGTGTCGCCGCCGTGAATCCAGCCGCGTGCCAAGGTCGTCAAAAACGACAGCAGGCCGAGGATTCCGCAATAAATTCGTGCCACGAGTTGTTCCTGGGTTGCTATTAAACTTTACATATTCGCTCTAGTTTAACAGCACATCGGATACCGATAATGCTCACCCATTATCGGCACAATCCCGGGGCAAGTTGACTTTTTTTCCTGTTTCTAAACTCCTTTTGTCATTAAAGTTACATCTATTAAGCCGATCATGCTTGAAGTATGGCGTCGTATTGTTCATTGCCGCCCATCTGCCATTGCCATTGCCGATCGCCGGATCGGTTATCGTTTTCCAGTCCCAAAATCAATCTCGCTAATCGCCGCGAATCGGCTATTTCAATATCATCCGGCACATTCTGGCCGTTTGTAAGATAACTTACAGGCATACGGCTTATGCGCAGCACAGGCAGCAAGTTTCCCAGGCCGTTGGCTTCATCGAGTTTGGTGATTATAAGCGCGGTACTGCCGACGGCGGCGAAACGCTCGGCGGTCTGGTGCAGCGTGCGCGACGCGGCCACGCTGCTAAGGACCAGGTGCACCTCGTCGGCCGAGGCCTCGCTGATAAAGGCCTTGAGTTCCTGCAGGCGGATTTCGTCTTTCGGGCTGCGCCCGGCCGTGTCGATCAACACCAGGTCCATGCCGGCCATTTGCCGCACGGCCTCGTGCATCTCCTTCGGCGTGGATACAACCTGCATGGGCAAGTCGATAATGTTCGCGTAAGTTCGCAACTGCTCGACGGCCGCGATGCGGTAAGTATCGACCGTTATCAGGCCCACGCGGCGTTTCTCCTTAAGGCGATAATTGGCCGCCAGCTTGGCGATGGTGGTGGTTTTGCCCACGCCGGTTGGCCCCACCAATGCCGCCACGCGGCAACGGCCGGGCGTAATGGCGATCGGCCCCGCCGACCTGATATCGCTTTCGATCATCTGTGCGATTCGCGATTGGAGCATCACGGAATCGCCCAGTTTGCCCCGCGATTCGCGGCGCAACCGCTCGACCAATTCCTGGGCCAGGTCCTCGCCCACGTCCGCGTCGACCAGCTTGGTGAACAGTTTAAAGAGTTCTTCCGGCAAATCGCCGGCCCTGCTGGTTCCGCTGCGACGGCAAAGTTCCTTGACCATCGTCTGCAAGTCGGCGATTTGCTCGTGCACGCCGGGCAATAGGACCGACTGCTGCCGGGGTGAATCGAGAACTGCCGGCGACGCGGACGCAACAGGCCGGGCGCATGTCGGCAATGCCGATTTCTTCGCCGCTGCCGTCTCCGCCGGCTCTTTTGCTCTCAGGCGGCTGGGTACGTTCACGCCCCGCGACGCCGTGACTTCGATCATCCGCCTCCCGGAAAACAGGCCGAATAATCGCCTTTGCTGCACTTCGCGCGTGTGCAGCACCGCCGCGTCGGGACCCATTTCTCGACGTACAAGCGCCAAGGCCTCCCTCATCGTCGCCGCTCGATAGATTTTGAGTTCCATGATAAGTATTTTGAATTATGGATTGGAGATTTGTGTAAAGCCGCGGCCATTGGCCGCGGTTGTTGTTTACTTCTTCATCACATAAAGCCGCGACGGGCGCCAACCGAAGGTTGGTCGCTCGCGCTTGTGTTTATGGTGTTTTAATTTGCGCGACCTACGGTCGCGGCTTTATGTTTGTCAAAATATCATCGCCCCTCCGAGACCATCGCCAGCGAATCGATCTTCGTATCGCGGGTGATTTCGTTGTAACTCAGCACTACCAACTGCGGGATGTGCGGCGCGGTCATCTGTTTCAAGACTGCCCGGATTTGCGGGCTGACTAGCACGATCGGCGGATGACCCGCCGTGACCAGTTTCTCCACGTCGGCCGAAATCATGCGGCAAATCGCCTCCACGGCCTGCGGTGACATGCGGATAAACATCCCGTGCTCGTTGTGGTCGAATCCCGAGCGAATCCGATCCTCCAACGCCGGATCGAGCGTAACCACGTACAAGCTATGATCCTTGTCGCGATAGCGGGTGCAAATCGTGCGGGCCAGGCGGTGGCGAACGTATTCGGTCAATAGGATGGGATCCTTCGTGCGCGGGGCATAATCGCCCAGGACCTCCAAAATCGGCCCCAACTGCCGGATGGGCACCGACTCGCGCAGCAACAATTGCAGGATCTGCTGCACTTCGGCCAGCTTCATAACGCCGGGAATCAGCTCGTCGACCACAGCGGGCGAAGTGCGTTTCATTTCGTCGATGAGGTGTTTTGCCGCGTCGCGGGTGAGAATCTCGTCGGCGTTTTTCCGCACCGTTTCCGTCAAATGCGTGGCGATAACGCTCCCCGGCTCGACCACGGTGTAGCCGTACATCTCGGCCTGTTCCCGCGAGCCCGCCTCGATCCACACCGCCGGCGTGCCGAAGGCCGGGTCCTTGGTGGCCATGCCGTGGATCTTCCCGGTCGTCATCCGCGAGTCGATGGCCAGATACATGCCCGGATACACGATTCCCTCGGCCACCACCATGTCGGCGATTTTGATGCGGTACTGATTCTGTTCCAGGCGCATGTTGTCGCGGATGCGGACCTTGGGCAAAATAACGCCGATGTCCGCTGCCACGTTCTGGCGGACTCGCTGGACTCGTTCCAGCAGATCGCCGCCGCGTTTCGGATCGGCCAGGCGGATCAGGCCCACGCCGATTTCGACCTCCATCGGATCGACCGCCAGGAAATCTTCCACGCGCTCCTCCGGATGCTTGGCTGCATCGGCCTGTTTTTTGGCCTTAACGGCGGCTGCGGTACGGTGCTCTCGCCGCGTGATCGTAAGCGCCAATCCCACGCAAGCCGCCCCGATGGCCATTAGGGGAATATGCGGCAGGTGGGTGAACATGAGCACTCCCAAAAATCCCCCGGCCACGAGCAATGCCTGCGGACGCGAAAACAATTGCTTGATAAAATCGGCGGGCAGGTCGGAATCCTGGCTGCTCCGCGTCACCAGCAAGCCCGCGGCCAAGGAGATCAAAAACGCCGGCACCTGGGTGACCAGGCCGTCGCCGATGGTCAGTTTTGTGAAAATATCGGCGGCCTGCCTGAAGCTCATGCCCGATTCGATCATGCCGATGAACAATCCGCCCACGATGTTGATCAGGGTGATCACGATGCCGGCTACGGCATCGCCGCGCACGAACTTGCTGGCACCGTCCATGGCCCCGAAAAAATCGGCCTGCTGGGTAATTTCCAGGCGGCGGCGCTGGGCCTCCCGCTCGTCGATGGTCCCGGCGTTCAGATCGGCGTCGATGGCCATCTGCCTGCCCGGCATGCCGTCCAAGGCGAAGCGGGCAGCCACTTCCGATATCCGCGTGGCCCCCTTGGTGATCACCACGAATTGGATCACCACGATAATGGCAAATATGATCAGGCCGACCACGATCTTGTCGCCGGCCACGAATTCGCCGAAGGCTTTTACCACTCCGCCGGCCGCCCATAAGCCGTCGGCCCCGGCGTGGGTCAGAATCAGCCGCGTTGTGGCGACGTTCAAAACCAGGCGGAATAGCGTCGTGGCCAACAGCAGCGAGGGAAATATATTGAATTCCAGCGGCGTGCGCACGAAAACGGTCGTCAAAAGCACGAGCACGGCGATTGTGATGTTCGAGGACAACAACACGTCCATCAACGCCGGCGGCAAGGGAATCATGATCACCAGAACGCTGGAGATGATCCCTACAGGCAATATCAGATCTTGGAGCCGGGCCATCGAGCCCAGCGGCGGCGCTGGCGCCGCAACCACCGAAGCCATCAGTTTCTCCGGTCTATATGGTAATACTGAAAAAACATCGCAAGACGACTTTTGAAGTCGTCCAACTATATCGATAAGACGATTTTCGAAATCGTCCAACAAACTATGTGACAAGATTGGCGATAAGTGATCGAAGGGGCGGAAGGTACTCAAAACCCGCAATATTGTCCAGGGCGGTTTGATATGAGGGACTAGAGGTTAGAGATTAGGGGCTAGGGGGGAAGGATAAGGGATTAGAGAATAGAGGGGGCTTTGATGAAATAAAAAGTATCCGGATTATAAACAAGAAAGCGAACTATGCCGATGCCTTCCATTTGCTCTTGGCCCAAATCCCCATTTTCGCTAAAACCCAACATGAGCAATATGAGCGGATAATCTTTGTATACCTAATCCCCAATCCTCAATCCCCAATCCTCAATCCCCAATCCCTAGCCCCTAATCACATGGCCGGCTTTAAAACACACATCACTTTCAGCAGTATTCTTGGTGCCGGTTACGGAACGGCAGCCTATTTCCTATACGATGTGCCGATTCCCAGTTGCATTTTGGCGGGCGGATTGTGCGGGGTGTCGGGAATGCTTCCCGACTTGGATTCCGGACCCGGCCGACCGCTTCACGAAAGCATGGCCTTTGCCGCCGCGGTCGTGCCTGTCATGCTGATCCACCATCTTCAGCAGAGGGGCTTATCGCATGAGATGATTATCCTTATTTGTGCAGGGCTCTATCTATTGATTCGCTTCGGCGGAGCCTGGTTATTGCAGCGTTTTACCGTTCATCGCGGCATGTTTCACAGTTTGCCCGCCGCGGCCATCTTCGGCGAAATAGGCTATCTCTTGGCCTCCGGCGACACCAACTTGCGATTATACAAGGCCGGTGCGGTGGTCTTGGGATACATGTCGCATCTGTTTCTCGATGAAATTTGGAGTATCGAGTGGGCGCACGGATTACATTTTAAAAGTTCCTTTGGCACCGCCTTGAAAATATTCGGCCATGGTTGGTGGGTCAACTTTTCCGCTTATGCAAAGCTGGCCTTACTGACAATGGCGATTTGCTATCATCCGGCTTGGATGCAGCGGTATTTCCAACAAAACGCCAATCCGACCGCCGTCAACAGTGCATCCGCTTCGCAATCGCCCAAATCCGCCGCACACCGGATAGTCTGGCCCTGGCAATAGATGTGGAATCGGTGGGGGACTTACTCGATTTCCGTCATATTATTGCAAATTGCAAATCGTAAATTGCAAAATGCAAATTGAACCAAGCCCTTATATTTGTCCAATTTGCAATTTGAAATTTGCAATTGACAATTTGCAATAATCCCTTTCCCCGCAAACACTTAGAGCCGCCGAAATACAAGATTCCGACGGCCCTTTCTCGTCGTAGTCCGAATGAAGCGATGCCGGTTTGTACTCTGCTTACAAGTTGCTTACTTGCAGCAGCACGAACCGGACATCTTCTTCTTGGCAGGCGCCTTTTTGGCTGCCTTCTTAGCGGGTGCTTTCTTGGCAACTTTTTTCGCTGCTTTTTTGGCCACTGTTGTCCCTCCTTTAAAGGTTTGCGGCTCGGCCGAGTTGGCCACTTCAGTTAGTTGAAGTTCCCATTGAGTCGGCCATTAAAAAAATTCCTGATTTTCGGCCACCTTCGCCGATGTACAATCGTGTGCTTTTATCCCGGTAAGCATCTTCTTACTGGATATCAGCAATGTCTGTTAATAATGATTACATGATCTTGCCGGCATTTCAATACCTCACCGGCCGATTATTTGTTATTTCCCTAAAAAAGTCATCCTGACTTTATTACCACCTGCCGCCGCTCGAAAGGGCTTGCAAGGCTGTGAAGCTTTCGTAGGCCAAAAAGGCGAATAAGATTGCGATATAGTAATCCTGCAATTTAACTAGTGCGAAGACTGCGATCAGGCTCGCTGTAAACACGGATAGTATCAACGATTGCCAAACTCCCTCCTGGCGATTGAAGTAAAGCAGAATTTCCCGCACGATGTGCCCGCCGTCCAAAGGATAGATGGGCAGTAGGTTCATCAGGCCCCAGAAAATGCTGATGAAAAATATGTCGTTGACGAATTCCGACCGGCGGCTAAGATCTAATGTGCCGTTGTCCAAAACCGTCAAATTGGCAATGTCGGCCCAGATCGGCCTTAGATTAAAGGGCCACTGGTATATGATCTGATGTCCAAATCCCGCCGCATAAAGCGCCCCCAGCAGCACGGCGGCCAATAAAAAACCCGCCAAAGGTCCGGCAATACTTATCGAAATCTGCCCCAAAGTCGTATTGGCCTTGGAATTGTAATTTTCGGCCGGGTCGTGGATGGTCAATCCGCCCATGCCGTAAAGCACGATCCACGGATGGAATCCAAATGCCCTGATTACCAAAGCATGGCCCAATTCGTGGATCAGAATCGAGATCAATACGGCCGCGACCCAGATCAGTACTTCAATCGCTCCCCCGCTCCTTGCCCCCAAAACCACTGCTATCAGCCAGAAAAACGGGTGAATGCGGATGGGCATCCCCAGCAGTTTGAAATGAATATCGCCTTGACTAGGGCCGGGCTCGCCAAGCATGGAAAGGTTCGGGGTTCAGTGGTCGGGGTGCGGGGTTCTGGGTTCAGTATTTTGCACTTTTTTCTGCTCACTGTCCACTGCCCACTGTCCACTACTTGTTGTTCACTGTCCACTGCCCACTTTTTCATCGATAGGCAGGTAATGCGGCCGGGGAACAGGGTGAGGGCGCCGGGAAAGTACGTCGAGTATGTATTCTGCCGCCCGGCTCGATGCCCCG
>JBEKSO010000031.1:0-17580 GCA_049516935.1 Thermoguttaceae bacterium | reverse complement strand
GTCGATTCACTGCTTAAAGTCCGCGACGTCACCGAAATCCACAGCACCACCTTAAGCCCGGCCGCCGAGGTTGAGATAAAAAACGTCATCGAGCGTCACAACGGCAAGGTGCTTTCCATAGGCAATCCCACGACGACCCTGGAAGACCTGTTCCTGAAGATCATCGACGAGAGCGAAGCCCATCCCGGCCGCCGCGTGCGAGGAGTGGAAGATGCCCGTTGATTTAACCGACGCAGCGCCATTTTTGAACTGGTTCCCCTGGGCCTTGGCCGATTGGCTATTGGCGGTTATCGTGATATCGCTGGCGGTGACGGTCATCGGTTGGCTGATCGCCGCGATCAGGCACGGGCCGATTCACGCTTTCGCGGTAACCGGCAAGGTTTGGTCCGCGGGAATCGGCGATTTGGTTTCCATTTCTCCGCGCCGAGTGATGGCGCTAAGCTGGCTGGCAGTGAAGGAGTCGATCCGCCGCCGGGTGGTGGTGGTGTTTGCGATCTTCATCCTGGTTTTATTGTACGCGGGCTGGTTTCTCGACCCGAAAAGCACTAATCCGGCGCTTCTGTATTTGGGTTTCGTGCTCACCGCCACGACTTATTTAGTGCTGGTGATGGCCTTGTTTCTTAGCGCTCTGAGCCTGCCGGCGGACATCAAAAACCGCACGTTGCACACGATCGTCACCAAGCCGGTTCGGATGAGCGAGATTGTGCTGGGCCGGATAATAGGTTTTGCGGCCATAGGGACTTTTTTCCTGGTCGCCATGGGTCTGATCAGCTATGTATTCGTTATTCGCGGCCTGGCCCACACGCACGAATTGAGCGCCGACAATTTGCACCCGGCCGAAGGATCGGTCGCCGGCCAAGCGCCGACGCTGACCGGCCGGACCAGTTACGATCATCGTAAGAGTCATAACCACGTAGTCACGATCAGTCCTTCGGGCGTAATCAACGTGGAGCCGGAACAAGGCCACACGCACACCATCACGGCGGAGAAAGACGGCGATAAGACGGTGTACAAAGTGGGTCCGGAAGAAGGGATGTTGATGGCCCGGGTGCCGATTTACGGCAAATTATCCTTTCGCGATCGCTCCGGGCAGCCGGCCGAAAAAGGGGTCAGCGTAGGCAAGGAATGGACCTACCGCAGTTACATTGAAGGGGGCGGGCTGGCCGCCATTGTGTGGACGTTTGACGGCATTACGCCGGAGTCGTTTCCCGATGGTTTGCCCATCGAGTTGAATATCAGCGTTTATCGCACGTACACGGGCGAGATAGCAAAAGGTCTTCCCGCCAGTCTTTCGCTGCGGAATCCGAAGACGGGAAAAATAGTTGAAGTGGGAGTTTTTTCCGCCAAGGACTATGTACTCGATTCGCACTTCATTCCCCGCCGGATAATCAGTCCCAAGGGAGAAAAATTGGACCTGTTCGATGACTTCGTGGACAACGGTTCGGTGGAGGTTTGGCTGCGGAGCATCGCTCCGGCTCAATACTTCGGCGCGGCCCAGGCCGACATGTATCTGCGCGCTCCGGACGGTTTCTTCACGTTGAATTTCATCAAGGGTTACATCGGCATCTGGCTGCAGATGACGTTGCTTATCGGCATGGGAGTATTGTTTAGCACGTTTTTAAGCGGCCCGGTGGCCATACTCGCCACGGCCGGCGCAATGCTGGGGGGCTTTTTTCACGGGTTCCTTTACGAGGTGGCATTCCAGCAAACCGCCAACGGCGGGCAAGTCTTCGGCGGCGGGCCGTTCGAGTCGATGCTGCGCATGATTACCCAAGACAACATCACAATGGATTTGGAACCCAATCTGCGGACCATGGTGGTTCAGACTCTGGACAAGATTGCCGAACCGCTGATGCGGGTGGCCGTCATGCTGGTCCCCGACTTCAGCCGTTTCAGTTTTTCCGACTACGTGGCCTATGGTTTTAATATTCCCGGCGACCAGATCCTGAAATTTTCCTTCCGCATGCTGGCCTTTGTCATTCCGGTGTTCGTGGCCGGACTGTTTTGCTTGAAATCGCGCGAGGTTGCCCAATGAATTCGCGTAACATATTTTTCCGGAAAATCATGTACCTGGTGGCGATCGGCGTGCTTTTGGGATTATTATATCTTTTCGGCCACCCCTCGACGGCAGATACGCCCAATGAAAAAGGCTCGCCCGGCGGCATATTGGCGCAGTACCGCAACCGCCAGAGTTCCGGGCTGAGCCAGACGCAGTTGGGCCAAATCGATCCGACAAGCGAGACGATAAAGCTGGCCACTTTCGGCCTGCGCGGCGTAGCGGCGCTGGTGCTCTGGGAAAAGGCCAACGATTATAAAATGAAAGAGGACTGGGCCAATTTCGCCGCCACCCTCAATCAAATCATCAAGGTGGAGCCGCACTTCGTTTCGGTGTGGATTCACCAGGCTTGGAACATGTCGTATAACGTGTCGGTCGAATTCGACGATTATCATGAGCGGTATCGCTGGGTTATCAAGGGCATCAATTATCTGAAGAAGGGCATCGATTACAACAAATTCGAGCCGAGGTTGCTTTGGGAAACGGGTTGGATGATCTCGCAGAAGATCGGCCGGGCGGACGACCACAAATATTATCGCCGCCTGTTCAAGGCCGACGACGAGTTCAACGAATCCCGGCCGCTGGCCTTGCGCGACAACTGGCTGGTGGGCAAGGAGTGGTTTTTGGATGCCATAAAGCTGGCCGACAGCATCGGCAAGGGCGTGGGGGGCAAGAGTCCCTTGATCTATCTTTCCGACCCGCCCATGTCGCAGATGAATTATTCCGAGGCCATCGAAACTGAAGGCACTTACGGCGAGGTTGCCCGCCGCGCCTGGAAAACGGCCGGCGACGAGTGGTTCCAATACGGATCGATCCCCATTCCCAGCACTTATGGCGTGGATGTCTATCTCAACGACAAAGAAAAGGAAGATGAGATAGCGAAAAAACTTGTCGCCCAACTCGATGCCCTGCAACCCGGTCTGCGCGACGAAATACGCGAAAAAAAACACCGGCAATTAACCGATGAGCAACGTGCCGCTTACGATACGCCCCTTGAAAAACGCACCCTCGAGCAACAACAACTGACGTATGAGGCCGAAGAGCGGATGCGGGTCACTCATGAAGACGTGGCCCGGCAAATCAAAGGCGCCCAACACGCCAAGGCCAAAAAACTTGCCGAAGAAGCCACAAACCATGAGGAAACGGCCACATACACCAGCCGATATCGGGAAACGGTGAACTTCCTGTATTGGCGGCTCCGCGCCCAAGTAGAGCAAACCGACGAGGCGTTAAACGCCAGAAAATTCATTTATCAGGGCGACCGGGCGTACCGCGACGGCGATCCGACCGCCGCCCGAAACGACTACGATCAAGGCTTTGCCCTGTGGCGGCAAGTGCTCGACAAGTTCCCCGCCCTTATCGAAGACGAGGTCACGGGCAGCGATTTGATGGATCTAGTCATGCAGTACCAGCGAATACTCAAACAACTCGACGAACCGTTCCCCGCAAAGTTCCCCCTCCAAGACGTCGTCGATCGATATGGCAAAAAGCCGGGATAAGGTAGCGAGTAGTTGCAAGACACAAAGCGTGAAGGAGCTGGGTAGAAGGATTAAAAAGATGTTACCGGAACAGATCGAATGCTGGCTTACTGGTCCGGTAAATGCAAGGCTGTCTGACAAAGACTATAAACTTATTCATTCCTTCCTACATCGACCAGAGAATCGTCCTACCGCTTCGCAACTATCTGGACGAGAAAACGACCCGCTTGCTAAATTAAGACTCATCCATGATTACAACCGAGATTTGCGGAATCAAACATCTTCTGGACAAATGCCGGAAGGCGAAAATAATGATACCAGCACAGTATCGTTGTTTACCGACAAGATAGGGCAAGGCGAGAAAGTCGGAGGGGCTAAATCTACTCACAGTTTTGACTTCGAGAAGACCTGGTTACCGGCACATTATTTAGACGCTGCCCGAGAATTACGAGAACTTCTTATTAATTGGCCAGCACTTGTTGATAATCCTTATTGCCCTGCTGAAATCGGTTCATTTATTACTACAGAAATATGGAAACATAAAACTTTTCGTGAATTTGTAATAACTGCATCTGATTCTGATACTCCACCTACAGGAATGAGATTCTATACCGGGCTGGATCCCGAGGATATGCCTGAAGAAATAAAAAATAAAATTGGGGAAAATATCAGTGGAATGGCATTTAAAGAATTAATTAAGGATCGAATATATGTTTTTTGGCTGCTTCGTCGATTTATGGATCACCTGGAAACTTCTCCTAACACTCAACTGTGGCTATACTTAAAATTAATATTTAATAGATTATTAGATCAGCCACTTTTCTCGGCGCGGCCGGCGCAAACAGATGTCGAAAAACTTATGATTGCTGACGAGGTCAAAGCTAATCCAGAAAAAAAACGGATTTATATTCTAACCGGATGTAATATTGATTCAACTATTCTTGATGAATTAGTTTCTGCCACCCAACGACTATTAGCGTGGAAATTGAATTCAGAGACAGATATAAAAGGCAAAGCGAGTGATCCAATCATCTCAGAGTCTGCGTCACAAATAACACTTTGGGAAAAATTTAAAAAATGGGCATTAAATAATAAACTCGTTGTAATTTTTGCTTCAATAGGTATAGTAGCAATCTTTCTCGTTACTCTGATATCAAATTTGAAAACACTCTTCGAATGGATTCACGGTCTCATAATCTGGCTGTGGCCGTGACGTCGGAATCCTATTGAAATTGTATCAATATTGGCAATTCGCCCTCACCCTCACCCTCTCCCGGCGGGAGAGGGGACTTTTAGACTATAATGAAAACACACTTGACTATTATGACCATAATAGCGATAATGTACATAAGGTACATTATCAATAGGAGGATAAAACCATGCTGGAAATCGGGGTCGCCGAAATTCGTTCTAATTTGGCCGATGTAATAAACCGTGTCGCTTACGGCGGCGAAAGGGTAATCTTGCAACGGCGCGGCAAGAAAGTGCTGGCCGTGGTGTCGATGGAAGACCTGGAATTGCTCAATTCCCTGGAAGATAAAGCCGACGTAAAAGCCGCCTTGAAAGCCCGCAAGGAAAAAGGCGGCATTCCCTTAGAGAAGATCAAGGCCCGGCTGGGGATGAAATAAGCCATGCTTCAATATCGGGTATTATTCCAACCATCAGCGGATCGGGCCTTAAAAAAATTGCCCGATGCCGTGCAACGACGGATTGTTGCAAAAGTTGAGTTGCTGGCCCATGACCCACGTCCATCGGGCGTGGTTAAACTGTCCGGCGGGGAAAACCTGTGGCGAATCAGGATCGGAGTATATCGCGTGGTATATGAAATCCACGATAACCGATTGGTAATCCTTGTGTTGCGAGTAGCACACCGCAAGGATGTTTATCGAGGCAACTATTAATCTTTGCTCGGCAAATGGACCATTAAGTGTAGTGGGGCAGATTGCTAATCTGCCTAAAAAAAGGCAGGTTGGCAATCTGCCCCACCGATTATTGCACAGGTAAAGGTCAATAACACAAAAAAGCGGATGGGGAGGGATTCGAACCCACGGTGGACTTACGCCCACAGCAGTTTTCAAGACTGCCGCCTTAGACCACTCGGCCACCCATCCGATGATCGGATAGGCATTATACCACGTCGGCGAAGCGTCAAACAGACCGGCTGAAGTTTCTAGTAGTTAGGTATATTGCTGCAGATCTACGCATTTGCAAATTGCGCTATTGCTTCCGTCGCCAAGTGTAGGCAAGCAGGCTGAGGGAACCGATGCCCAACAAGATGACAGTGTACGGTTCGGGAACGGGGGTGAGTAACAGAGCATGAGTAGATCCAGATGTGTTTTTTCCAAATCCCACTATCTGCCCCGAATCGTTTATCGCATTAGCGGCGGTTATTTGCCAGTTGGAACCCGTGGTGATCAAATTGTTCAAATCCCGCATCACACCACCGCTATAAAGAAAACCGTGAGTAGTGTCACCAGTTTTTGTATAAGCTCGACCCACAACTTGGCCGCTGTTATTTATACCCCAAGCAGTACTTGAGTTATTATAGAGGTCGCCCAAGTCTTGCATCACACCGCCGCTGTAGAGGAAAGCATGACTGGGTCCGGTTGCTCTGGCAGAGTAGCCCACAACTTCGCCGAGGTTATTAATACCATAAGCATAACTCCCGTTTCCACCGAGGGTGCCCAAATTCTGCATTGCTCCACTAGTGTAAAGCAGTACACGAAACTCTCCAGTTGTTGCAATACAATCGCACGCAACTTGGCCACTGTTATTGATTCCCCAAGCATCACTAAGGCTATCGCCGGTACCTAAATCTTGCATCGCTCCATTATTGTAAAGAAAAGCATGATAGACACCAGTTGTTGTATAAGCACTGCCGGTAACTTGTCCTAGGTCATTAATGCCATTAGCTCGGCTGCGATTTCCGCCGAGGGTACCCAGATCTTGCATCGCCCCACCGCTATAAAGGAATGCATGAGACTCTCCAGTTGTTGTATAAGCGTAGCCCACCACCTGGCCTGCATTGTTAATACCGTAAGCATTGCTGGAAGTTCCGCCGAGGGTGCCCAAATCTTGCATCGCCCCGCCGCTGTAAAGGAAAGCATGTTGTACCCCGGTTGTTGTATAAGCGTATCCGGCAATCTGGCCGATGCCGTTAATACTGAAAGCATAACTTGAGGTTCCACCAAGTGTGCCCAAGTCAGTCACGGTATACTGAATTTGCCCGAAAGCATTTCCTGCGACGAATGTGAATACCAAGACTGCTTCCAAAAGACCTTCAAATGCTCTTTTCATCTTATGCTCCCTTGAAATATCGCGCGACTTGCTACCTTGGAAACGGTTTACGAGAATGAAATCCCCGCCAAATTGCACTATGGAAAACTGACCCACAGCAAGCGAGTCATGTTAAAGATTGCACCCCGAGTTTGTTCTATCCCAAAAACAAATCTGGTGTCCGGGTGCTAACGCTACCTCTGAGCCTGAGCTCGTATGTTAAAAACTTAAAACACATTAATGTACCATAAGCAGCACCGGAATTCAAGTATCCCGGAAATAACGGGAAAACGGGGACTAAATGAGAAAAGGGCGGTTTGTGGATACGATCATTTGGGCGCAGAGCGGGTTTCTTTATTCTGTGCAGTAGGTTCAAAACGTATCACTTACATATGCTATTCCCATTTTTACACCTCTGTACACTGTACAATCAGAATGCGCCGACATGCAGAAAACATGATAAATTACGATATATTCTGCAAATTGGCGCTACTGTACAAGAAAGGCCACTTTGAATTTCAAGACTGCCGCCTTAGACCGCTCGGCCACCCATCCGGTTAGAGCTGAAAAGCCCTCACCCTAACCCTCTCCCAGTGGGAGAGGGAACTTTGATTTTTAACTTTTTCCAATATTCCAGTTAAATTGGCCTAAAAAGGCAATTGCACGCTACTGGCCCATTCGGCTCGAACTATAATTTCCAAGTCTACCATCGAAAATATAACATTGACAATACGCTAATTGATAGACCACCACCCGGGAATTATAATAGACTCGTTAGCACGTGGGGTTTGTTATCCCTATGGGTTTTAGACAATTCCTACACTGCTTGCAAGCAAGCAGTGGCACACGTCATTTGATTTTTAAACAATACCTACACTGCTTGCTAGCAAGCAGCGGCACACGTCATTTTGTTAGATGCTCTAATTGATACACAGATGCTCTAATTCACACACACTTGCCATCGAGGAGTCGCTGCCATGTTATTGTTGATTTTGTATTGGACTTTAGGGATCCTTGCGGCGCTTATAGTGATTCTGGTGGTGCCTTCGATCAGGATCATTGGACCGACGTCGGTGGGGTTGGTTACGAAGCGGTTCTCATTAAAAAAACTACCCGACGACAACCCCATCGCCTTCCACGGCGAGGCGGGTTACCAGGCCGATCTGTTAATGCCCGGTTGGCGTTTCAAGTTGTGGATAATGTATGCGGTTGAAAAATATCCCTGGGTCCAGGTTCGGGCCGGGGAGATTGGCGTGGTCGTGGCACAGGCGGGCCGGCCGCTTCCGGTCGGGGCGAAGTCGGCCGAGTCGCTGAGCGAATTGAACTTGATCACCGACCTTAGGGCATGGCTCAAGGCGGGCGGACAAAAAGGCGTGCAACGTCCGGTGTTGCCGCCAGGCAGCCTCATGCCAGTGCATCCGGTGGGCTTTCTTGTGATTACCCGGGAACGCGTGTACGGACAGCCCGTGGCCCAGGAGTTCCGGCGCTTGCAATCCTATGGCAAGTTCACGTTTCAATCCTTTGGATTGGAAGAGGATCAGCTCAGGGTCACGGTGATCACTCCTCGATCGTCCGACCGCGGGGGCGTTATCGATACCTGCGGCATCGTCACAACGTTGGAAGGCCAGCCCTTGCCGTCAGGGTCCATTGCCGGCCGACTGGGCGAGTTCGACGACATCAAGCGACTGGAAAGTGAGAACTCCAACGATCAGATGCTAATAGAGGCCTTGATTGGGTCGAAATCCGTACAACACAACAACTACCAGGATTATGACGCCTTTTTAAAGGCCGGCGGAAGGATCGGGCTGCAACACGACACGCTGCTATACGGGGCATACCTGTTAAACCCGTTTCTGGTGCGGGTCGAGGAAGTGCCCATGTTGGTTGTCAAGCAAGGCGAGGTGGCGGTCATCAAGGCCTACGTCGGCCTGCCGACGCAAGACACATCGGGATCGGCATTCAAGTTCGGCTCGATCGTTCGGCCCGGCCATCGCGGTATATGGCAGGAGCCGCTGCGGACCGGCAAATACGCCATTAATCCGCGATGCTACGAAGCCGAGAAAGTGCCCACGGCCATACTGAGCCTCAACTGGTCAGAGGCGGTAAGCGAGGCCCACAAACTCGATGAGCGCCTGTCGCAGATCGAGGCAAAGAGCCGGGAAGGCTTCGTGTTCATGATCGAACTGGTCGTGCAGATCCACGTGCCTGACACTACCGCCCCGCGCGTAATCAGCATGGTGGGCACGATCGCCAACCTGGTCAACGAAGTGCTGCAAGCGGCCGTTGGCAATCATTTCCGTGATAAACTGCAAAGCATGCCGGCCATCACGTTCATCGAAACCCGGCAGCAAGTGCAGGAAAGCGCGCTGGAGCACATCCGAATGCAACTCAGTCAATACGAGGTGGAAACCCGGGGCGTATACATCCAGGACGTGGTCCTGCCGGAGGCGTTGGTTCAGGTGCTCACGAAACGCGAGATCGCCAACCAGGAGAAGGCCACGTTCCAGATGCAGCAGGAGGCGCAGCAAATCAGGATCGACATGGAAAAGACCAAAGGCACGGCCGACATGCAGGCCCAATTGGCCCAGGCCCAGGTGGGCGTGGAAATCGCCTCGCAAACCGCCCAGGCCCGCAAGAACCAGGCCGACGGCGAGGCGACATACATCGCCGAAACGGGCCGCGCCAAAGGGGCCGAGGTCGAGGCAGTGGGACTTGCCCGGGCAAAAGGTTTTGAGGCCCAGGTCCGCGCGTTAGGCCAGGGACCGACGGCGGTCATCAACGTGGCCACCGCGTTGGCCGAACGGGGCATAAAAATCATGCCGGAAATCCTGGCCGTGGGCGGCGGTGCAACCATAGACGGAGTCGGAGCGACGCTGATGAAATATCTGACCGAGCAGAATACCTTGCCGGCGAATCCGAGCGTCCCGGCATCAACTGCCGCAAAAGAAATATCGAAAACATGATTTGTGAGTCCGCCTATTAGGATCGAATCGACTATATAGTTTTTATTGTGGGAGCTCAAAAAATCTGGTGCCATGTCCGCACTTGCGTGGACATGCTGTGGTTTTTTTGTACTTCCGACATGCCCACGACAAGCGTGGGCATGCCACCCTATCTTCAGCAACAAAAACAATATAATTCGGATGGATAAACAGGCTTTGCAGATCGCCTTTTTTATTATAAAATACATTAGCTTTAATTCTGTAAAACAACTAAAGAAGGAGATTTAACAAAACGTAAGGGGAGAATATATGAATGTAATAAAAAAGGCTTTTTTGGCTTATATAGCCTATCCGAGCAATTGGTACGTTTACGTGTCGGCCATAGGCTGGACGGCCTGGGTTATATTCATGGTCGGGTATATTATCTACAGCACTATAACCGCTACCCCGCCGCCAAAGGTTTGATTCCCCCGGCCTCTAATCCCTAATAAAGTATGCCCTGCGTAACTCATTGTCGCGCAGGCGGTTGCAGTGTCGGGGCGACAAGCGCTCTTTTACTCCATGGTGATCTATCGGCAAAAACAAAAACCCCCATGCCCGGATTAACCGGGCATAGGGGCTGTATTAGACAGGCGTGGCCGGATGGGGCAGGGAATCCGACCGAAGAATGCCTATCGGCTATCTAGAATAATTCTATCTAGAAACATTGCAATATGCAACGTTTGTACAGGTCGGCGGTTGAAGGCCGATGTTATCTTGGGGCAAAAAACCCCTACGTAACATCTTGCTGCGTTGGGGGTTAGAGCGTCGGGCTTATTGGATGCCAATTGAACTTTTTCTCCATGGCGCGGCGGCATCGAACCGCATATCCGCCAATTGCCTGATACCCTTTCAAGAATTATCCTTATCGCGTGGGGTTTGGACGTTTTTCTTGTCATCGTATGAACCGATTCCTCCCCGGCAACGACCTATACGTATCTGATGAACAAACATGACCGCCTCAACGACGAATTGCTGGTGTTGCGGTGTCAACAGCGCGATGCCGAGGCGTTCGAGGCATTGATCGGCCGATGGCAACGGCGATTGTGGCAACACGCCTGGCGGTTGACGGGCGATGACAGTGCCGCCTGGGATGTGCTGCAGGAAGCATGGATCGGCATTAGCCGGGGGATTAACCGGCTGGCCGATGCGACCGCCTTTCCGGCCTGGGCGTACCAGATCATCAGCAACAAGTGCCGGGACTCGATCCGCCGCGAACAACGGCGGCGCGAGGCGACGGAGACGTACTCCGAGCAAATGCAACGCGAGGAGCACGAAGCCGCGACTGCCCGGCGGCAACACAATAGCTTGAAAGAGGCCCTGGAACAATTGTCCGGCCCGGATCGGGCAATCCTGTCGCTGCGGTACGAAGAGCAATTCGACACGGCGGAGATTGCCGGCATTCTGGGCATTCCCGAAGGGACGGTAAAGTCCCGACTTTTTAACGCAAGGCAACGGCTACGCAAATACCTGGAGGAAAATGATGAGTGAAAACGCAAACGAACTGAAAAAAGCATTGGTTGAAAACGGGAACATCGACGCGAAAAAGGCGGATCGCGATGCCACCGAGGCAAATTCCTATTTTGATTCGCAGCTTAGGCGGGGCGCCCGGGTCATGTGGCTCTCCTCTATTGTCGTGATCGCGTTGTTTGAATTCGCCTTCGTCGGTTTCATCCTGACTTTCAGCACGAAGGCGATAGTCGGCTTCGCCATCCTGCTGGTGATCACCATCGTCTGCATCGGGATATTCTCGATCGATCAGCGGATCACAAATACAAAGATCAGCTTGCTCAGAGAGATCAAACTCTTGCGGCTGGAGCATCTCCGTCTGCCGATCGATCAGACCGTCGCACCGGCTCGGAAAGCCGCTTTGACCGGCACTTCCATATGGCAGGTCCTCTCGCCCCGGGAAAACATGGCATGGTTCGTGACGCTGATACTGGTCGCCTTAGCCAGCAACCTCCTCACGTTCCGGCTTATGGCGTGGGGGATATCGATCACGGACGAGTCCCAAGTGATGTTGTTGGCGGATGGTTCGGGCTCGGCGGTGAACAAGGTTTCGTATCGTTACCAGGGATTCTTGCCGATAACCTCCACTACCCTTTTATCCGGCGACTCATCCTATGCCATCACGCAATGGCTCGACGGTCAGGGGAGAGATTTGCCCATAAGCGTTTCGACCGTCGGTGGACAACAACGATTTACGGTCCAATTTGCCGAGCCGATAATGCCTGGCGATCAGGTCAACTATACAACAACCGCAGAGCGTCCGAAAATGGCGACGAAGCAAGGAGAAACCTGGACATATCAAGGGGGCCAGAAATGGGGAGGAAAAGGGCAGAAATTCTTCTTGGAAACGATACGGCTTCCGCGGGGCGCCGAGATCGTTTCCGTCGAGCCCAAGCCGGCCCAGCAGTTTGTTCGGGACGGCCAGCAGACGGTGCGATATCAGGCCATCATCGACCAAGACCATGAGCTTGAATATGCCATTCAATACCGCTTGCCCAAGGAGGATGGCACTCAAAAGGCGCCGAAATGATATATCGTGGAGGTAATATGGAGACGGAAAAGGGGATATGGATTTCCATCTCAAACGAATTATTGTCGTCATCCAAGGTGCCCCACCCAGAATTAAAGCCGATGGCTGCCGGCAAGCAGGCCCCGTCAGCAACAAACATTTTCAGCATGACACAGTGGCCTAATCCGATAAAGGGCGACCTGGGGGATACTAGCTGATCTATTTGACAGTATCCTCCGTCAGTGGTATCGTGAAGGCGGGTTTGCTCCTGGATGCGACGCGTCTTCATGCATCGTCGGTTCCGGGACAGACTTTATTATATGCGGTCCGACATCAGCCTGAGAGAAAATGGCTGGAGAAATCTGTAATGCTACCTTGCTATTCGGTGGTTTCGTTGTGCGTGCTGTTGCTCGTCAATTTGACCGGCTTCGCAGTTCCCTGGGCCTTATCGGCTGAGAGTTCGCCGGCTCAAGAGTCCGAGAAAGTCCGCGTGACCTGCCCGGCCATCGAAATAGATGAGTCGCAACGCCCGATCAACGGCCCGGATATAAGCCCGTGTCCGATCCAGCTTGTAGTGCTGGGCACTGCGAAACGTGACGAAAAGTATGAATCGGGGGACGTGGTTTATGAACTGAAAGTAGAGAAGGTCTTGTACGGCAGCACAGCCGAGAAGACGATGCGTTTTCATGAGCACTTCTACATTTCGGGACCGGAGCGGCAGATCTTCGCGCTAGTACCGCAAGCGTATGGCGGTCCGGCGGATTACGAGTTGAAGTATCATGTTGATGTTAAGGAAGAGGAATCGCAAATGGCGATGTCGGCGGCGAGGCTTGATTACCACGCACTGGCGGCCGACTCAGTTTTCATCGGCAAGGAAATTGCCGTAAACGCTGCCGATGACCAAAAGCATACGATCGAGGTCGTCCGCCTGATACACGGCTCAGAACCAAAGGTGGGTGAGAAGAGCATCATGGAGATAAAGGACCATGTCAGAACTCAGGGCAAGGTTGCCGAGATTCGCCCGGAGCCGATGTTGTACTTTCTTGACATTGAAAGCAACTTTCTGCATAGGAAGGTGTATCGCGTTGATACGCGTCTGCCGGCCGCCTGCGAAACTGACGTGGTTGCCGCGTTGAAACGCCGCGACCTCTATCCCATCGTCGATACGACAGAGTGGAGCAAGAAGTTGCGAGGCCGAGAAGTGACGTTTCGCGGCAGCGTGGATGAAGCAATCGATTTTCTCGGTTCCGAGAGATATGGCTCCGTGAATCTGGCGGTTCGAGCGATAATGTGCCAGAAAGATGCGGCTCGGGAGAAACTTGCGGCAGCCATCCAACGGGAGTTGTTCCGCCAGGCCGAGCCCGCGCCTGGCGAGTTTCGTAAACTGCATAACCTCATCCGGCTGCTCGGGCGCTTGGGTGGCGGCTCGTCTGGAGATCCCTTGGCCGGGCTACTAAAAAAAGAGCTGGACTATGTGGAATCGCAACCGGCGGAGACGCCCACCCCGAAGAATCAGTCTGAGGCAGGGTATCGAAACGAAGCCGACGACGACGATGCCAACCACGCTCTGGTCTGGCTGGCAGTTGCGATCGATGAACAGGTCCTGTTCCAGCGATATGGCAATCGCCTTATGAAGCTGCGCGATGCAGCCAAGGGGCATTGGAAGGCCGAGTTGCAACTTGCGCTGGATGTGGCCCATGTGGAAGACAACCTCGAACTGGCCGCGCTGGCACAGAGGGAGCAGACTAACTATTTGCGTTCCCAACCTCGAATCTATCACCCACAGGGCGTCCAAGCCATCGCCTTTTCCCGCGACAGCAAGTTTCTGGCTACCGGGGGCGCATGGGGCGATATCCGCGTCTGGAATACGGAAGATTGGACGTGCGCTCAGATGATCGAGCTGGATGGGCAAATCTATCGGCTCAGTTTTTCGCCTGACGGTAAGTTCCTTTCCGCCACCTCGGCTGATGGCATCGATCTGGACGAGCACCGCTTTGAGTGGCGCACCGGCATCGGGGTCGCGCAGCCGGAAGGGCGTGGCAAAGAGACCAAAAGCCTACAGCCCCGTTTTATAGAGTTGCTAACGCCCGACGGAAAGCACCGAGTGACGGCCAGCGAGAATTACTCCAATGAGCATTTCATACAACTCCGGGTAACGGGTGCGGATCAAGTCCCGGCCGACATCCGGATTCCTAGGGTATGGGATGATACATTCACGTTGGCAATCTCTCCCGACAGCGGGCAAGTCGCGATAGGGTCCGGCGATGTACGATTGGGAATCTATAGTTTGCCTGATTTGAAAACGATTAAGGAATACCAATTTTCTTGCCTTGCAAGGCGGGAAGAACGCGTTTTGGAGCTTGTCTACTCGCCCGACGGCAAGTGGCTGGCGGCAGCTCAGGAAAGACGCCCAACGCCGCGGTTGTTCCGCGCGGATACCGGTGAAGAGGTCATGCCTTATGAAGGGCACGGCCATTACGCGATCGATCTGCGATTTCTGCCCGATGGCAAGACACTGAGGAGCATTGGCGAGGACGCCACCGTGTGTACTTGGGATGCGGACACGTTGAAGATGCTCCGGCGGAGTTCATTACCTGCCGGTCGGCTTGCGGCCAGTGTTCGCCCATCCGACGGTCTATTTGCCCTGTGTCCGTTTCCCAGCGATCCGAAGAAACCAATTCAGGTTATCGACGTGGAAACCGGGAAAGCGTTGTGTGAAGTGGCTCTGCCATTAACTTGGGGTGATTTCGGTGTGACCGAGCATATAGCGGCAGTTGTCAGGCGCGTGCATTGGCTCAACGATCAAGAGATTTTGTGTACCGGTTACTTCATCAAAAGCGACAGCGGCGAGGAAGATCACTGGTGGCGTTTCAACTATCGAACCGGTCAAGTCCTCAAGGAAGGGCCGATCGATATCAACACGCAGAATTCCTTCTTGAACGGCCTAGGAGAGTTGACAGAAGATGGAAGGCGCCTCTTGGTCATCGACGATGCCGGCAAGGGAACTTGGGGGCCCCTAAAAAGTGAATGGATTGATACGGCTACGCTGGCATCGCAGAACTCAGGCGAGACCAAGATTGATCGCCAGCCCAACGGGGACTTCGGGTTGGTCCCCGGCGGCAAGTATTTCCACATCGGCTCACACGTGTTCGACCGGCAAACTATAAAGCTGGTCGCCGCCAGGGACTTCCCTCGCGACAGACTGAGCAAGATCGCCTTCAGCGCCGACGGTAGTCGCTACGCCGCTGTGATAGAAAAGATTAGCGGCATCAATCCTTGGCCCGGCATCGACGAGTGGTCTTGGTACAGGAAATACCCGATGATCGTTCGCATCCATGAGACACTTACGGGAAAAACCCTGTTGGCATTTTCGCCTTCAGCCACCGTCTGGAGACTCGCCTTTTCCGCTGATGGTCAACGTGTAGCAACCGCGAATGATGATGGCACGATCGAGGTGCGGGACGTGCCCTCTGCGGCGGTGCGTTAGAGGGCGAGAATTCGCAGTCCTGGCCGATTTAATCTCTCACAATGAGAAGGCCCTTCGGCGTTCTTGCCGAAGGGCTCATTTCTCGGAAAAGTCGGGGCGACAAGATTCGAACTTGCGACCTTCTGAACCCCATTCAGACGCGCTAGCCAGACTGCGCCACGCCCCGAATTGGGTATGGGCTTATCTATACCTTGTGACCACCAGTATGACAAATCAAGGCCGATTATGCAACGCCCTTATTTAGGTTTTATACTGCGGGCTTTTAGGCAAGGGGGACGGCCGGAGCCTGGAATCTGGGGGAAGGGAACGGTAAACTGATAACTGATAACTGACAACTAAAAACTTAGGAAATTATCGTGAATTCATTTATCGATCGCTTGGCCGATGCGGTGGGGCGTTTGAAAAACCCGGTGCTGGTGGGGTTGGATCCGCGGATCGAATCCTTGCCCGAAGGGCTGTTGCCTGTTGAAAAAGCGAATAACTGGACCGAGCAGGCCCGGGCGTATAGGGAGTTTTGCAAGGGGGTGATTGACGTGGTCGCCCCGCTTGTCCCGGCGGTCAAGCCGCAGGCCGCCTTTTTTGAGCGGCTCGGCCCCAGCGGGATGGTGGTTTTGGCCGAAATCATGGCTTACGCCCGGGAAAAGGGTTTGCTGGTAATTTTGGACGGCAAGCGCAACGACATCGGGTCCACGGCCACGGCCTATGCACAGGGTTTTTTAGGAGTCGGCGGGCAAAGCCCATGGGGCGCGGACGCTCTGACTGTAAATCCTTACCTGGGCGAAGACAGCCTGCGCCCGTTTATCGACGTTGCCCGAGAGCGGTCGGCCGGGGTATTTGTATTGGTGAAAACTTCGAATCCGGGCGGCCGGATGATACAGGATTTGCTGGCCGATGGGCAGCCGGTTTTCGCCCACGTGGCCGAATACGTGGAACGCATGGCCTTAGAGACCGCGGGCGATTGTGGGTATGGGATAGTGGGAGCGGTGGCCGGGGCGACCTATCCGCGGCAGTTGGCCGAGCTGCGTGCGGCGATGCCTCATACATGGTTTCTTGTGCCCGGTTACGGTGCTCAAGGCGGATCGGCCGCCGACGTGGCCGGCGCATTCGACGGGCAGGGCAAAGGCGCGATCATCAACAATTCCCGGGGCATCATCTTTGCCCATGCCATCAAACCTTATTCCGAACGGTTCGGCGCTTCCCGATGGCAAGAGGCCGTGGAATCGGCCACCCGCGACATGATCGCCCAGCTTCGCGCGGAAACGCCCGCGGGAAGGCTATAGTCAATTCCTTATGATGAAGAAAAACAAGAAAGAACTTGATGACATACTGCATCCCGAATATGACCTATCCAAACTCAAAAACGGCATTAAAGGGAAGTCTGGTGGATTATTTTCCTATATGATAAAATACTTTTAGGTGGAATGCCGTGCTATTTAGATGGAATGATTGGAACATTGAACACATTAGCGAACATGGCGTTTCCCCGGAAGAGGCGGAGCGGGTAGTGGAATGTGCCCGGCGACCATATCCGGAGGCCAGAGCTGATGGGAAACGGTTTGTGGTCGGACGAGGTCATGGAGGCCGATGGTTGCAAGTGGTTTACATTTATGACCCGGAAGACGTGGTGTACGTGATCCATGCCCGGCCGTTAAATGACCGAGAAAAACATAGAATGCGAAGGAAGCGCCGATGAAAAAAAACAAAACGACTTTAGCAAAAAAGGGTAGAAGTGGAAAAACATCGTCCCAGCCATCTAAACCGTACTGGGAAATGACCACTGCCGA
>JBEKSO010000030.1:0-17748 GCA_049516935.1 Thermoguttaceae bacterium | reverse complement strand
CGACGACATGATAAATCTCCTTTGTTCAAAAAAATACGCTATTTTTAAGGAAAATTCCTGTACAGGTCTTGATTTAATTGTTCGATGCGTTCGTTAATCTCGATCATAGAAGAATCGATTCCCTGCCCGGCTTCAGGCAACGAAGTTTGCGGCTTGAGTTGTTCTATTGCCGCACCGACTTGGCGCAGCCGTTCGATCTGCCGATCCTGGCGATACTCCGGCAGTTCGGCCTGCAAATTGGCGAGTTCCGTGCGGAACTGCCCGATCCTTTCCGGCGCTGCGTCGGATGTTTCGCCAGCGGATGGGCTTGTTTCCAAAGCTGCAATCCGCCGCCACAGGTCGACGATCCATTTATCAAATGCGGTTTCTTTATCCGCGGGCAATTCGCTGGCATTTCCCTTTGCCAACGCCGCTTTAACATGGGGCGCCGCCGCAATCGACGGCGACACGGGGGACCGTGCTTCCTCGACGCCGAAAAACCATCGCGACAAGTGCGAAACACCTGTTATTTCAGTGGCAGTTATCCCGACGAGCATGAGCAACAGCGCGGCGGCCGCTGCCCAGCGGTGGCGGACACCCCGCCTGGAAAACCAGGCAAACGCCCGCCATCGCCCGGCAGGCTCGCGCGGTTTGGGATACAGCGACGGTTGTTCAATATGCGCCAGCCAACGGCCCAATAGCTCGGCCACTTCGCCGGCGGTTTGGAATCGCTCGGCCGGATTTTTGGCATGCAAGCTGGCGATGATTCGCTCCAGCCATTTGGGAATTTTGGGATTTATCTCCCGGATCGCTCGAGGCGTTCCTTCGCAAATCTGCCGCAGCACGGCCATGGTCGTTTCCCGGCGGAACGGCGAGCGACCGGTGCACATGGCGTACATCACGCTGCCCAGGCTGAAAAGGTCGATCCGATGATCGACCGCCTCGCCGTTGGCCTGTTCGGGGGCCATGTATTCCGGAGTGCCGGCAATAAAGCAACTACGGGTGAAACTGGCGTCGTCCACCGCCCGGGCAAGGCCGAAATCGGTGATCAATACGCGCTCCACGCCGTTCTCCAGCAAAATATTGGCCGGCTTGATGTCGCGATGCACCAGGCCCTGGGCATGCGCGGCCGTCAGCCCGGCGGCTATCTGTATGCCGATGCGGAGGATTTCTTTCAGTTCCAGTGGGCCGTTGACACTGGCATAGCCGGTAGCATTAGCACTGGCATAGCCAGTGGCACTCTCATTTGCACTGGTATAGCCAGTGGCACTCGTGGCACTCGCGCGATCGATGCGTTCCTGCAACGATATGCCGTCGATAAAGGGCATGACCAGGTATGGCGTTTTGTTGGCCGAATCCACCGCGTAAATAGCGATCACGTGCTCGTGCACAACCGCCGCGGCGGCCCGGGCCTCGCGGGCAAACCGCTGGCGCGCCGCCGTGCTGTGCATCCATTGCGGCGCTAAAACTTTAATGGCCACATAACGATTCAAGACCGAATCGAAACCCTTCAGCACGATCCCCATCCCGCCGCGGCCGATGACTTTCACGATCTCGTAAGGCCCGAGCCGGCCGAGCTTGGTCGGGTCGTCGGAAGGAGAAAGGAACTCCAATCGCAGGCCATCCGCATGGGAAACCATGCCGCGCGGCTTCAGGACGTTATCGGCGCTTGTCGCGTCATTTAAATTTACAATGGTGCTAAGCAACTGCTGGGCGTCGCTCCACCACTCCGGGCCGGCCGCCAGCGATTCCAGTTCCTTGCGGCAATCCGGGCAAGACTCGAGATGCCTGGCCAGATCCTCCTGCGACTTTGGCGGCAATTTATCTTCCAGAAGTTCCCGGAGTTGCCGCCGATCGCATTGTGAATTGGTTGCAACCATATCAATTCATTTCATTGTGTAAATAGGTAAAATGGAAAAGGGGAAAAATGGGAACAAATAATAATGTCACTTCAGATTTAATTATTGAAATAATTTCATTCCCCTTTTTCCTTATTTTCCTTTTTTCCTCTTCTTACACTTATTTTTCCAAGGTTTCGATCTTTTGCCTCAGCCGGGCCATTATCCGGCTGCGGGCGATGTAAACTGCGCCAACCGATATTTTCAACTTCTCGGCCGCTTCGGGCACGGGCTGATTCTTGACGCTCGTAAGCCAAAAGGCTTGCCAGGTGGTTTCGCGAAACTCGTGGCGGATTTGGTCGGCCGCCCAGGCAAAGGCCTGGCGTTTGTACTCCCAGTCGAAAACTGCCGAGTCTTCCCCGTCCAATTCGCGGGGATCGGGCTGCTCGGCCAAAAGTTTACGGATATCGCTGTTGCCGGCCCCGGTCGGATGCCGCCGCCGATAAGCCAGCCAGTTGATCATCAAGTTTCTGGTTATGCGAAACAGCCAGCCGCGAAAGCTCCCTTGCTGGGGGTCGGGGTCCCAGCGCTCGATGGCCGAGGCCACGGCCAGGAATACTTCCTGGGCCAACTCCGATGCATCCGCATCTTGAAAACCCTGGCTTCGAGCCATCCGAAACACGAGCGGCTGATATATGGTGTAAAACTCCTCCCAAGATTGTTGGTCTTGGAGATTACGGAGACGCACCAGTAAACTTGGACGGGTCGTGGGCGTGTCGTCCATCGGGTGTGCTCCTACCTATACCACAAGCCGGTTTGAAAAATCTTTCAGTAAAAACATGTTAAAATTGGCAGACTAAGCAAAATTATCCTGAAAAGTAAATGGTAAGGGCCATTCGTGGGCATCCTGAAGTATACATAATTGCCGATCCATCCACAGGTCTTGAAAATCCTGAAAAAACGGTGCAACCGTTACTTGCGCCATGCCGATACGTTTCACATGCGCAAGCATTGACGCTCTGCGCGCCCCCTGCCCCAAATTCGGGGGCGGTGTACAGAGCATGATCCAATGACGTAGGAGCGAGATCTCATGCAAGTTAAAGTCTATGTTCCAAAAATAATTGAGGTTCCCAGTGAGTATCTGCCCGCGCTGGCCAAGCGTGCCGCCGACAGCCTGGGCGACCGCGCCACGGAAGTCTCGGCCACCCGGGGGCACTTGATTCGCCAGGCCGTTCAGGACGGTTTGCTGCGGGAGTTCGATCCCCTGATCGGCGAAGATGGAACGGTTGATTTGGTTTGCGACCCGGGCATGGAGATTCCCCTGGAACTGGAGAACAAAACGCTCAGCCTGGCCGAATTGCTGGAAGCGTTGCAGTACAGGCGGACCTGGGCCGAAGTGAAATCGGCTTCCGAAGCCGCGTAATCGTCCGTTGAACTTTGTGGGGGAGACGCGTCAAGCGCCGCCCCAATCAGCGGAAAATCTTGAAATGGAACAAACGGTGCAACCGACCAACCGACCATGCTTCGCATGGTGCCCGTTGGCGCCAGTCGCATCGCCTACGCTTTGCCCGCCTATGACCGCTCGCGCGTCGAACAACATCTTGAAATCGCTCGTGCAACAGGGAATCGATCCCAGCCGGTCGGCATCTCCGCATTCGCAGTCCAAACTTGTGGAAATACCCCGCCCGGAAAACGACGCCTGGTACGTAGTCGCCACCGACGGATCGACCAGCATTATCACTTGTAAATCGGCTTGCGATGCGCCCAAGTCGAAGGAGTCCAATCAGGCGATTGCCGAAGAACCCCCAAGAAATTTGAAAAACGGCAATGAATGCCCGCCCGATGAGCCCGAGGCCGGCGTCGATCTATCTTGTCTGAATGTGGAAAAGGAAACGGTTTCCAAACTAATCGCCGGCATGCATGCCATGACCGTGGATGAAGCGGCGAATCATCTACTCCGAGAGATCAAAATGCCCTCGGCCAAAACCGACCTGCAAGAGATATTCAAAACAGACAACGTATGCATGGTCAGCGCGCCGAAGGTTATTTAGCGCCTGGTGATTACAGCGGGGATTTTGGCGGCGCCTTTGTGCCGCTCTGGGATTCGCCGATCGGCGATCCTCCGAGTTTTGAACCCTGAGCCCCAAACCTTGGCCGCTATTTTTCGCGATCGCCGCCGCGCTCGGCCCTCCGCGTCCCGATTTGTATCGCGGCGGAAAGCAAAACTATCGCAAAGAATGTCAAGGCAAGTATTGCCGGAATGAAGGATACAAACATAATTAATTCTTTCCTGGCGCCTTCCTTAAGCCCGTGGCTACAATCATAACCGGCAATGTCATCGGCTAGTAAAACGGATCGGCTATATCTCTTTAAACGGGCTTTATGTATTGCATTCAATCTACCAGGTCGACGTATTCGTTAAACTCCGACTGAATGCCGAGACTGGAAAACGGCAGCGTTTATGGGGGTAATTACCCCATATTTTTCACAGCCCGGATTGAATCTATTCTTTCAACCAACCTCCTTTTCTGGGGTTCTTATCTTTTAGGACATAAAAAGTACATATAACTGTTCATTTGTTATATTGACTTGTGTATAGTATGTGCTAATCTGCTTTTGCTATGTACGCATGTGCACTTTTTCCGGGGAGGAATCTCACTGCCGCTAATCTGACACAGGGCTTGATTCGAGGGGCGCATGATTGGGCCGCTCTTCGCGATCAAGGGGCATGGATCTTGAGGATTTACTCGTTTTTTAAGGGAATAAATGCCAAGGAGCTTTCGCAATGATTGCCAGTGACATTGTCAAGGAAATCCGGCAGATGTTGGTTGAGGGCGGTTTATCTCAACGAGCGATAGCCGATCGGATGGGCGTGAGCCGAGGGACGGTTTGTGCCATTGCCCAAGGCAAGCGCCGCGATTATCCACCGCGGTTTTTTCGGATGGACATGCATTTCATTCCGCCCGCGGGCCGGCCGGTTCGCTGTTCCGGCTGCGGAGGTTTGGTGCAGATGCCTTGTCTGGCATGTTACATCAGGCAGTGGAGACGCAGGCGATAAAATAGCGCTTAGAACAAAACAGGAACGGGGCGGATAATAATTATTCGCCTTGATTTTACTCAATCCACGCAATTTCCTTCAGTCATCATGGATTGATTATAGGCGCCGCAACTTTTGCCGGAATCGGCGTATCGGGCGTAGGCCAACAAGTCATCGACCAGACCCTGCATTCCCGTCGCTCCGCCGACAACACAAGGCATCAGGTCTTGGTTGTCGTCTTGCAGGTGCAGTTGCAGTTGGGAAACCAGGATGGACAATTGCCGGGTGGTTTCTTCGAGATGCTCGCGGGAATGGCGCGGATCGCCGTTTGCACTCGCCCCTTCATCTTGATCGCCCTGGAGCAGACCTTTGCTAAGCACCAAATTACGGAACAGCCTCAACAAGGTCCCACGGCTTATGGTGCCGGTGGGGCATCCGTCCTTGACGATTACGATCCGCCGCATCGCCACCCGGCAGAGGAATTCATAGATCGTACGGGCGGGCGTGTCTTCTTCATAAGTGATGACGTTGGGCCTCAAAACGCTGGAAACCGGCTGTTTCCAGCAATTCAAGGATATCATGGCGGCCATCAGATCTTTTTCCGAAAGCATACCCACCAGTTTGCCCTGGACATCGACGACGGGCGTGGAATTGATGCGGGAACATATAAAGAATTCGGCGGCCTGGCCGATAGTCTTGTCTTCCCGCAGACACACGACCATGGGCGTCATGATATGCCGCGCCAGGATGCCTTTGAATAAATCGGTTTCAGTGGTTACCAGTTCCAGTTCTCCCGCATCGCTGAGCGAATCGTAACAGACCACGCGATCGCGCCCGGTTCGCTTCGCGCAAAGCAGGGCCTGGTCCGCTTGATCGACAAGGCCTTCAGGCGAATGCGTATCATCATGCCGCTGCGACACGCCGAAACTGCCGTTTACGCGGACATGTTTATCGCCCACGGGGATCTGTAATTCCCCCATCTTCAGGCGGACGTGTTCAGCCCAAAGCGTGGCGTCGTTTTCGTTGGTTTCGGACAAGAGGATGCAGAATTCCTCGCCGCCGTATCGGCAAACGGAATCGCTGCGGCGGCTGCATTCCAGCAGCAATTCGGCGACGTTCTTTAAAACCACGTCGCCGGCCTGGTGGCCGTGGATGTCGTTGACCTGCTTGAAGAAATCCAAGTCCATCATCACGCACGAGAGCGGCGTTTGATATCGCTTCGCCCGATACCACTCCTTCCCCATGATGTTGTAAAAGGTCTTTTGAGTCATTAGGCCGGTCAAAGGATCGGTATGAACCATCGTATTCAGCCGTCGTTCCAGTTCCAATACCCGCGATCCCGCGCGCATCCGTGCCAGCAGCTCTTCTTGATAAACCGGCTTGCAAAGAAACTCATCCGCTCCGATTTCCAATCCCGCGATCATCTCCTGCGAAGCCGACTTGACCGTGAGGAACATGATAAAAACGTAATGCGGCAGCGGAAGATCGCGGAGCTTGCGGCAAAGCTCCAACCCGTCCATGTTGGGCATTTCCCAGTCGGTAATCACAAAATCCGGACAATCGGTTTCTATCATCGCCAACGCTTGCAGTCCGTCGGATGCCACTCGCGTTGCGTAGCCCCCTTTTTCCAACCACCGCGAAAGCATGCGCAGCATGGCCGGATCGTCGTCGACTACCAGCACTTTGGAGTTGGTCTGGCTCATGTAATTACCGAGTGGTTTCCGGAGCCGATCTGGTCGTTAAGCCAAATGACATAAGACGCCCTTAAATCTAATCCCTGGAATAGCGATCCGCATCATTCAAGATTAGCTTGAGCAAAGCACGAATAACGTGGTTTTCCCCATAAAAAATGCGAACACCCATTCTCCGTCCTTATTTTCCGCTTTCTCCGCAGAATCGTTAATACTGATTTTTTGAAGTTATTCAGTTGCATTTACCGGTATTGAACATATCTAAAGGCCGTTCCACCCACCCGGACAGCGGGGGCGGAATGAATAAATTCCTCGTAAAGAAGTAATATTTTTACCGCTTGCGGTAAAATTTTAAAATCTTTAGTACACTAGCCCGAAGCCCAAGCAAGAGCAAATTGGGTTTAGAAATATCCAATCCCTCGCTTGCGTTTTGGGCTAGTGTTTTCAATTCTGCTAATAGGTAAAATGTTACGTAAAGAAAAATGCCGGAGGATTCCACCAAATTCAACCCCAATATTCCCATGAGCGAACCTTATACCATCGTCATCGGCCTGGAAGTGCACGTGCAGTTGCTCGCCGAGAGTAAGATGTTTTGCGCCTGCAGCACCAAATTCGGCGCGCCGCCGAACACGCAAACCTGCCCGGTGTGCATAGGCATGCCGGGCACGCTGCCGGTAATGAACCGCAAGGCCTTCGAGCTGTCTCTGAAAACCGCCATCGCCCTGAATTGCGCAATCCCGCACTTCACCAAGTGGGATCGGAAAAATTATTATTATCCCGACCTGCCCAAGGGCTATCAGATCAGCCAGTACGATCTGCCCCTAAGCAACGACGGGTATCTGACCATATCCGATCCCAAGGGCCGCATCGAAGCGAAGCGAATCGGCATCATCCGCGCACATCTCGAGGAAGACGCCGGCAAAAGCATGCACGACGAAGTGGCCGGCAAGGCAGACTCGCGAATCGACCTGAACCGCGCGGGCACGCCGCTTTTGGAGATCGTCTCCCAGCCCGATCTCCGCTCACCGGCCGAGGCCAAGGCATATCTGACCGAACTGAAACTACTGCTGAACTACCTGGGCGTATCCGACTGCAACATGCAGGAGGGCAGCCTGCGCGTGGACGCCAACATCAACCTGCACATCGACACGCCGCAAGGAAAAATCGCCACGCCCATCGTCGAAGTCAAAAACATGAACAGTTTCCGCGCGGTCGAACGGGCCCTGGCATACGAAGCCCAGCGCCAGTTTCGAGTGTGGCAAGAGACCGGACACAAACTGGGCGACGTGCCCAAATCGACCCGCGGCTGGGACGAGGCCGGGCAGATCACCCACGAACAACGCTCCAAGGAAGAATCCTCCGACTACCGCTACTTTCCCGATCCCGACCTTGTGCCGGTCACCGTGACCGACGAGGAAATCGAGCAAATTCGCTCCTCCCTGGGCGAATTGCCGGCCGATCTGCGGACCCGCCTGGAAAACACCTATGGCATCACACCTTACGACAGCGACGTAATAGTGAATCAAGGCCGGGCATTGGTGGATTATTACATCGAATTGGCCGATGCCTGCGGCGACGGCAAAATGGCCGGCAATTGGATGCAGCAAGACGTGCTCCGCACGCTCAACGAGCAGCAGATCGATATCTCGAAATATCCGCTGCGGCCCAAGGCATTGGCCGAACTCTTAAACCAAGTCCGCGCCGGCAAACTCGACACCAGCCGCGGCCGCGAAGTCCTGGCCGACATGCTCTCCTCCGGCCGTTCGGTAGCCGAGTCTGTTAAAAGCCTGGGCATCGAACAAGTCGACGAATCGGCCCTGGTCGCCCTATGCCGCGAAGTTCTGGCTGCCAACCCCAAAATCGTCGCCGAAGTAAAAGAAGGCAAGCAAAAAGGCCTCGGACAACTCATCGGCCAGGCCAAAAAGAAAAATCCCAACGTCAACCCCAACCGCGTAAGAGAAATCTGCCTGGAGTTGATCGAAAAAACATAGGGTTTATGGAAATAATGAAAGAAAAACCTCCCATTGAATTGCTGATTATGACTATTCGCGGCGAGCGTGTGATTCTCGCCGCCGATCTTGCGGCACTTTATGGCATACAAACAAAGGTATTGAATCAAGCAGTTAAACGGAATATCGAACGATTTCCTGAGGATTTTAGCTTCCAACTAGACCAGGAGGAATTTGCCGAAACAAAAGCCCAAGGGATTGTTACGAGCGACGGACGTGCGGCTTTAAGGTCACAAATTGTGACCTTAAACACCCCTCCGTTGGCGGCTAAGATTAAGCCATTAAAACATGGCCGACATGCCAAATATCCTCCATATGCCTTTACGGAACATGGCGCCATCATGGCGGCGAACGTACTGAATAGCCCGGAAGCCGTGGCCATGAGCGTTTATGTGGTCCGGGCATTCGTCCAAATGCGCGAACGGCTGGCCGCCAATGCGGCCATCCTCAAGCGACTGGCTGAGATCGACAAAACACTGCTCGAACATGATCAAACACTGCGAATCGTCTGGCAAAAACTCCAGCCGCTCCTACAGCCTCCGCCTGATCCTACCCGCCGGCGCATCGGATTCCAAACAGAGGAAAAATAATGATCCCGAGACAGTGGATAATCCTTGGGCTATTCATAATTGTCCATACGGCATTTTGTATATATTTTGATCCAACGGGAAAACCGCCTGACAGGAATGATTATACCTCGTATATGATCCTGGGTATATTTATCTCCCAGCCTATTCTTTTCGCCTTGTGGGCCTCGTTTGCCCCACAGCGTTTTTATCAACGTTTTTTATGGTCATTCCTGCTTTGCACTCTGGTCTCCTTTGCTGAAGAACTAGGATCATTTCGCTATGCAAACAGCGAGCACGGCAGCATCATGTTGATTTTTTCAGCGCTCTTTGTTGTAGCAACGATTATTTTGTTGATCATTCGGCGATTGACTCGCTGGCAAATGATGCAATCATTTGAAGCTAATGTTTACACCGATTATCCGGCAAATCAATTTGGGATCAAGCATTTAATCATACTAACAACGATTACAGCCATTGCTTGTGGACTGTTCCGAACTGCAAGTCCAAACCTCAAAGGGCTTCCCTCTGTTGCTGAATTCTTCGGTGCTGTATGTTTATTGCTTATGTTATCGTACCCGATAATTGCAGTTCCCTGGTACATTCTGGCCTATCGCGGCAAGATCATCCCAATCGTTCTTTTTACCGTTAGCACGTGGATAATACTCGATCTGGCTGCTTTCCTAATTCTAGATAAAACCTTTCCGACCGGAATAACGATCTATGAAATTCTCAAACCTGTCCTTTTTTTCCAGATCGGAGCCGTATTATCCAGTTTTGTTAGCACCTTCGTGATTCGTTTGTGCGGCTTTAGAATGATCCGAATGCCAAAAGCGGCCACCGAACAGGGCAAAAGCAGCATGCCGGACATATCATCCGTTTTGTAATATAACCGGTGCAATTCATGCACCCTACATTCAGACGCCGAAGCTGGTGCCTACCAGGCGGGCGGATTGGAGCAGGGGGTGATCTTTGGGGACGAGATTCTTCTTGCCGGCAACTTCTTCCAGCGGAACGGGGGCGAAACTTTCGCCGCGGGCGGCGATCATCACGCCGGTTATGCCCTGGCTCAATAGTTCCGCGCAATGCGTTCCCAAGCGGGTGGCCAACAGGCGGTCGGCGGCCGAGGGAGTGCCGCCGCGCTGAAGGTGGCCGAGGATCGTCAAACGCGATTCCTGCCCGGTCAGGCTTTCGAGCTGTTCGGTCAGGCGCATGGTGTGCTCCAGGTGGCGTTGATGCACCTCTTTTAATCGTTCGGATGCCTTTTTCTTATCCGTTTTTGATTTCGCCGTGCTTTTTTCATCGAGCATTTGCGCGACCAGTTTGACGTCTTCCACGGACATGGCCCCCTCGGCCACGACGATGATGCTGAAGTGCTTTCCAGCCCGGGCCCGATCGCGGACGGAGTCGGCCACGCGCTTAAGATCGTAGGGGATCTCGGGGATGAGGATGACGTCGGCCCCGCCGGATATGCCCGCGCACAGGGCCAGCCATCCGGCCCGGTGGCCCATGACCTCGACCACGATGATGCGGTTGTGGCTGGTGGCCGTGGAATGCAGGCGGTCGACGGCCTCGGTGGCGATGCCCACCGCCGTATCGAAGCCGATGGAGATGTCGGTTCCCGCGATGTCGTTGTCGATGGTCTTGGGCAGTGTGACCACGTTGAGGCCGGCCTCTTTCAGGCGGAGGGCGTTTTTTTGCGTGCCGCCGCCGCCGATGCAAATCAGTGCGTCGAGATGGTGGCGTTTATAGGTCTCGACGATCGCGCCGGTCATATCGCGGACTTCGCCGCCGATGGGCATCTGGTGCGGCTTGTCGCGGCTGGTGCCGAGGATTGTCCCGCCGTCGGTCAGTATGCCGGACAGCATGCCGGGCTCCAGGGGCATGGTGCGGTCGTGAACCAGTCCGCGAAATCCGTCGCGGAACCCGATCAATTCCATTTTGAAGGGATCGCGGGCGGCCTTGCCCACCCCGCGTATGGCCGCATTCAGTCCCGGACAATCGCCCCCGCTGGTCAGAATTCCGATATGCTTGAACATATTTCTATAAATCTATGTATCGCTTGTACAAATCTCATTTGAAATAATCTTCAAAAATTCGATCTATTTTTTCCGCGAAAGACTCTTTTCACCGCCCAACTCCAGATTATCGTTATATAACCGATGTCCTGCAATGGGGGGTCAATGGCATGACGGGCCCTTTGCGCATCAAGTAAACTGGTTTGAACTCAACTCATTTAGCCCCCGCTGATTACATCGGGGTTTAATTGTGATCAAAAGCCCGCGCTAGGGCCTAAGTTTTCAGAACGGCTCTTAGTGCAATCCGATGCAAAATAATATAAAATGGCTCAAGGTAAACATTTTTCCCTTTACAATTTCACCCGCTCATGTCCAGGCGCAAGGAATCTTCAAATAGGCATGCTTCCCAAGTCCGGGCGGAAACCCATTACTTTTCGACGATGAATCTCCGGATTTTAGGGGGATTAGCAATAATAACTCTTATGGTTTTTATCGCTTATCTACCTTCATTAAAAGGCGGGTTCATCTTGGATGACGATGGTTTTCTGACGGATAATTACCTTATTAAAAGCTCAGACGGTCTGTACCAATTTTGGTTTTCCAATAAGGCATCGGATTACTATCCGATGTTCAATACCATATTATGGCTGGAGTGGCGGGCGTGGGGGATGAATCCGACCGGCTACCGGGTAGTCAACTTGATTATTCACATTGTCGACGCGTTGTTGATTTGGTTCATCTTGCGTAAATTGTCGATCCCCGGGGCTTTTTTGGCGGCGCTGATCTTTGCCGTGCATCCGGTGAACGTGGAGTCGGTGGCTTGGATCACGCAACTGAGAAACGTGTTGACATTGTTCTTCTTCCTGTTGTCGATTTGGTGTTATTTACAAGCGGAAACAGAACCTTCGAAACGGCAACAGCAACAATTCATGCGGGGGGTGGATTATTGGTACGGCCTAAGCCTGGCGACGTTCATATTGGCGATGCTCAGCAAGGGTTCGTCGGCCGCGTTGCCGGCGCTGTTGCTGGAAATTATCTGGTGGCGAAGAGGCGTGAAAAAATGGGATTTAATCAGGCTTTTGCCTTTTTTCTTAATTTCCGTATTTTTAACGGGAGTGAATATATGGTTCCAAACACACGGTAGCGGGGGAGCGATCCGGACCGCCGGATTCGCGGAGCGATTGCTTGGGGCAGGGGGCGTGGTGTGGTTTTACCTTTACAAGGCGTTTTTGCCTATCAATCTGGCCTTTGTCTATCCGCAGTGGCGCATCGAAGTCAATAATCCACTGTGGTGGCTCCCGCTCTTGGCCGCCTTGGCCGTTACTGCCGTGCTGTGGCGATATAGACAAACCTGGGCCAGGCCGCTTTTGTTTGCCTGGGGGTTTTTCTGTGCGGCTCTCGTGCCGGTAATGGGATTTGCCGACGTGGGCTTCATGAAATATTCGCTCGTGGCCGACCATTATCAACACATCGCGATAATCGGGGTGATTGCACTGGCGGCGGCGGGATGGAGCGTATGGCGTCGGAGTATACAGAAGAAATCGCGCTGGGCGGCGACTTTGGCGGCCGTTGCCGCGGCTGGATCTCTGGCACTGCTCGCTAGCCAACAAAGCGCAATCTACCGCGACGGCGTCACGCTTTATCGGGCAACATTGGAAAAAAATCCCGAATGCTGGATGGCCCACAACAATCTGGGCGGAACCCTGGCCCAATCAGGCCGGCAGCAAGACGCACAGGAACAATTCGAGCAAGCCCTCGGAATCAGACCTGACTACCCCGAGGCGCACAACAACCTGGGCGCCTTGTTGTCCGGAATGGGCCGTTTGCAGGAGGCCGTCGAACATTATCAAGAGGCCATCCGTTTGAGACCCGATTACGCAGACGCACACAACAACCTGGGAAATGCACTGGACGTTTTTGGCCGAACTGGGGAGGCCATCGAACAATTCCAACAGGCCTTGCGGCTTAAACCCAATTATGCCGATGCCCACAACGGCTTGGGCGCCGCACTGGTGCAAACCGGCAAGTACCCCGAGGCGATCGAACAATTCCAACAAGCCGTGCTGTTAAAGCCCGACTACCTGAATGCGCATATCAATTTGACCATAGCCTATTCCATGCTGGGCCAGCATTCGAAAGCGGTCGAGGCGGCAGAAAAAACCCTGGAAATGGCCCGCTCCCAAGGCCACGCGGACCTGGTCCAGCGCATTGAAAATTGGCTGAATTCCTACCGCGGCAGTTTGCCAGATGTTCCAAATACGCCGTCCCCTTCCAAATCCGCCGCCCCAACGCCGTAAGGGGTAACCCCGGTTCTCGAACCAGTGCGGCTGGCCGCAAAAGCGTAGCGTACGTTCAATGCACAATATAATTTTAAACGCTATGACCGCGATGCGTTGCACGCACCCTACGAAACTCTTTTCAGGATTCTTTTTTTTCGAAATAAAATATATAATTTCCCATGTAAGATTACCTTATTGACGTTTGCATGGCGAATGAACCGAGGCCGACCAACGGGAGGCCGGAAAATACAACAAAAGATTGTCTTGTCGGACCATTATCTAAGCAAACATCAATAATATCCAAAATGGAATTTGCTGCGTTTCACGTATAGGATTTGGTGCGTTTCACGCACCCTACAAGAACTGCCGCGAAGTCATTGAGCAGGCTCGGGAGTTTTGCTCTTGAGCTTGTCGCCGAATAGTTTTTCCAGCTTGATGATCTTCGGCCGGATGACCATTTGACAGTACGGCTGGCGCCCGTGAAGCCGGTAGTAGTCTCGATGGTAATCCTCGGCCGGGAAAAACTCCTGGAAAGCAGTGATCTCGGTGACTATCGGCCCATGAAACGCCTTGGCGGCGTTTAGCTTATGCTTGTACTCTTCGGCCAGTTTCCGCTGTTGGTCGTTGTGGTAGAAAATCACCGAGCGGTACTGCGTGCCCACGTCGTTTCCCTGGCGATCGAGCGTTGTCGGGTCGTGCGTCTTAAAAAATACTTCCAGCAGTTGCGAGTAAGAAATCTGCGCCGGATCGAAGGTGATTTGGACCGATTCGGCGTGACCGGTTTGGCCCGTGGAAACCTGCTCGTAAGTCGGGTTCTTCACATGGCCTCCGCTGTAGCCCGAGGTGACTTTCTCCACGCCCTTGAGCCGATCGAACACCGCCTCGGAACACCAGAAACACCCCATGCCGAAAGTGGCTTGTTCCAGCTTCCCGCCGGGAGCATCGGATGCGGCAGGCGGATCGGGCGCGATTGCCATGGATTTGTCTACCTGAATGGTACGACCGGTATGCTCGACAGACATGGCTTTTATTCCTGTAAATGAAAGAGTTAGCAAGATCAATCCGCCGATCAGGTATTTGCTGGCGGCAGGCCGGCGATATTTGATATCGGAAGCGCCGCCTGGGATAAAGTCTTTCTGCATAATTTCCGATCCTCTCCCTTTGTAAAGCCGCGACCATTGGTCACGATTTTGGGAAAAAGGATTTTCACCTAATTCAGTGCGACCAATGGTCGCGGCTTTACATAATTATTTAGTGTTCCTTGGGCATCTCCACCGGCGTCTCGTCGAGTTTTAGGGCCGCCGAGTTGATGCAATAACGAAGCCCGGTCGGCGCCGGACCGTCGTTGAATACGTGGCCCAGATGTCCCTTGCAACGGCTGCACAAGACTTCGGTGCGGTGAGTGAAATGGCTGTCATCCTCTTTGGCGGTCACGCTGGAGCGATCGTACGGCTCCCAGAAGCTGGGCCATCCCGTGCCCGATTCGAATTTATCGTCCGACTTGAACAGCGGCTGCCCGCACCCGGCGCAGCGATAGATTCCCTGCTGATGGCTGTTCCAGTATTTGCCGGTGAAGGCCGGCTCTGTGCCTTTGTGGCGCAGTATGGCATACGCCTCGGGCGTTAGCCGTTTCTTCCACTCGGCGTCGGTCAGGGGCAAAGGCGGCGTTTCCTTGTTTAGCGTATTCGACATGGAAGCATTCTCCCTTCGTGTTTGAGCACTCGCGCCCGGCGGCATATTGGCTGCAAGACAAAACAAAATAACCAGGGCGATATTAGCAGAAAACCAATTCTTTCTCATTTGTCTAGCTCCAATAATCCATAACATTGGAATTATAGAGACGGCGATACTCAGGACTCTCCTTATTCGCGAACATCCCGGTCACAAGTATCGCAGCGGCAAGACGTTAGCCGGTAGTTGCCCTACAATTTAAGAGCATGGACACAATGATCCGCAATAAGTGCTTGGTATGTTTGAGTATTTGTGCAGTAATTTACTGATTTTTTTCCCGGAAATAGTTGTGGCATTTTAAGCAGGCGCTCTGTCTAAAACATCAATCCTCTGCACCTAGTGTTCCAGCATCTAACGGCGCACGCCTTGCCCCTCCGCGGATCAGGGTCTTCTTTAATCTTGCCGTATAAAATTCTCATGGAACGATCAGAATGACCGCGACGGGCCGCCTTGATAAGACAAGATAGTTGCTTTGAAAAAACAAACCATATTTTGCCTATGGAAAAAATATCGTCGTCAGACAAAGCACCATAACACTTATACAAAGAGATTGGCTTATGGAACGCACCACTTACATCTTGTTGGTTCTTTTCTTGCTGGTTCCCGCCATCGCGGGAGCTCAACAAACGCAGGCGCCCATACCGGCGCCGCCGTCTCCCGCAAAGGTTCCGATGCCGGATAGCATGACATCGGCGACGAAAAACAATGGAGACTCAATGCCGTCATCTCCCGCGAAGACCCCGATGCGCGCTCAGCCCGAGGAATCCGCCTCGCCCGGTTCCGCGCTGCCAAACCAAGGCTCCGCCTGGATCAGCCCTCCGCCGCCGGGTCCGGCGGCCGTCGTGCCGCTGGCTTATCCCGCGACTCGCATTGAAACCGCCTCGCGGGTCGAAAACCTTATTCGCGACGCCGCCGCGCTCAGGGCCCAGGGAAACTTATCCAAGGCCATGGAATTGTACAACGAGGCCCTCACCTTGTCGCCCCAATTCGCGGAGACCTATCGGCAGCGGGCGCTGACGCTGCTTCGTCTTGGCGATCGCGTGCAAGCGCAGATCGATTACGGCCGGTTCCTGGAACTCGATCCCCAGGCGCAGCCCCGGGTGAAAGACGAGATTCAATTGTTCTCCCAGAGCGGGTATGCGCGGGTTGGCGAAAGCGAAGTCGCGCTGAACCGCCCCAACATTCCGCCTTCGCCCGAACCGCTTGGCCCGCCTGTCGTGGCGCTGGCAGCTCCATCGCCTATCTACAATCCGGCAAAGCAGTCGGATCTGAATTATTCCATCGCCCGGGATGACTTTCAGCGCGGAGATTACAACGGCGCTTACCAATGGGCCCTGCGTGCCAACGAAGCCATGCCACAGGCCCGAATTCACGCGCTGATGGGACAAATCTTGTTCGCCCAAGGCTTTTACAGCGGCGCGGCAGGCGAAGCCCGCGCGGCGGTAGCCATGGCCCCGTCAATCGACTGGACCACGCTATACGGATTTTATGATTACAAGATGCCCCTGTTCAGCGCGCAATTCCGCGCCCTGGAAGACTATGTTAGGCAGAACCCCTCGTCGTCCGACGCGCGATTCCTGTTGGGTTACGAGCACCTGATCCTTGGACAATCCGATATGGCTCACGCTCAAATGTCGATTGCCGCCGTCCTCGAGCCCGTGGATGTCGTGCCAATAAGCATGCTGGCCCGGGACGGAGTGGAGATTGTGGGCGGCCGGCGCCTGTTGACGGAAAACATGCAAAAACGAGAAGGCGTAAGCGTTACAGGAGAAACGGCAACCGCGGCGACCGAGGCCCCCCCGCAGCCCCGCACGGCCGCCGCTCCGACCAAAACGGAGGTGAAGTGATGAATATCATAAAAAATATTGTTTACGTGACGCTGGGATTACTGGTGGCTGTCGCCGCACTTCAAATTCCGTTGCAGGCCCAAACTTGCGATAAATGCGCAGCGCCGGCAGCGCCGGCCTGCCAGCCGCCGCCGGCTGAATGCACCGTCTGGGTTCCGCAAATCGTCTTCGAGAACCGCACCGTAACGGTCGCTCGATATCGGCATGAAACCCGCGAGCGGATGGTGCTCGTCAATCGAGACGTACCGGTTATAAAGAACATCGAAGAAGAGTACACGGTAATGGTGCCGCAAACCCGCACGCGGACGGTCGAAGATACGATCAACCATCCGCAGTATCACGACATCGTGTTGCGCAAGACGGACATGGCCCCGCAAATCGAAGCCCGTCAATCGACGCGCACAGTGTGCCGGCTGGTCTCTTTCCAAGAAGAAAAAACCGTTTATGACACTGTAAATCAATGCGATCAGAATGCAAATGCGACCCCGCCGCCAACCTCACAGATAGCGGCATCGCCTGCCGATCCGGCAAACCCCGGCGGGTGCACAACGTGCGCCCAACCGGCCTGCAACACTTGCACGCAGGTAACGGTCCCCAGGAAGATAACCACGACGTGCACAAAGCCGGTCAACGAGCAGGAAACCGTCCAATATCCGGTAACCCGATTCCAGCCGAGCGCGCAGTTGCAGAATGTTTCCTACTACGAGTTCCAGCCGGAAATTGTAACCCACGAAGAGCAGTATACGGTTCAAG
>JBEKSO010000029.1:0-18009 GCA_049516935.1 Thermoguttaceae bacterium | reverse complement strand
TCTCGCTATAAAATGTTGACAAATGCAACGGGGGGGTGTATTATAGGAAAAAATTAGAACTTCTTTTGCTTTTTAACGAGGTAGCGTTTTTTGCCAAGCTTGAATAGCCTGCGATAACTTTGTCCGCAATTCTCCTGAGCGGCTGCAGCTATTTTTTCTGAAGCTTGGAGATTCCATTCAACCACAATAGACGCATCATGCTGCGCGCATAATGTCGTCTCTTATGACTAATAAATAGCCAAGACACATACTTTATTTATAAGAGATGAGCAATGATGAAACGAATATGGACTATAATTTCTGCCGTATCTTTTGTGTGGATTCTGGCCTTTAATGCACAGGCGGTAACTATCGATCTTGTGCCCGTGGGCAATCCGGGCAATGCGAATGATAACACCGGCTACGGCTGTGTGGATTACACCTACTCCATCGGCAAGTTTGAAATAACGACCGGGCAATACTGCGAGTTCCTCAACGCTGTGGCCGATACGGACACTTACGGTCTTTATGCCCCAGGCATGTGGGACTATACTTACAGCTGCAAGATCGAGCGGAGCGGCTCGCCGGGCAGCTACATCTATAGTGTGGCAGCCGACCGGGCAAACCGCCCAGTAAATTGGGTGTCGTGGGGCAGTGTGGCGCGGTTCTGCAACTGGCTCAGCAACGGCCAGCCGAGCGGGGCGCAGGGGCTTGCGACAACCGAGGATGGTTCGTACTTCCTCAATGGTGCGACGACCCAATCGGCGCTTATGGCCGTGACCCGGAAGCCCAACGCCACTTGGGTAATTCCTAGCGAAAACGAATGGTACAAGGCGGCTTATCACAAAAACGACGGCGTGACTGGCAATTATTGGGTTTATCCGACTGGGACGAACTCGTTACCAAGCAATGACTTGATAAATCCCGACCCGGGTAACAACGCGAATTTCGTGCAGAACGGTTACACTATCGACAGTCCATATTTCACGACCGAGGTCGGCGAGTTTGAGAACTCGGAGAGTCCTTATGGAACATTCGATCAGGGGGGAAATGCCTTGGAATGGAATGAGTCTGTAGGTACTCCTGGTTCGTATCGCGTCACGCGCGGCGGCTCTTGGATCGATGACTCCTCCCACTTGTTGTCTTCGTTCCGCAACGCTGTCGGCGGCAACCCGGCGGCTGGCAACAGCTACATCGGTTTCCGCGTGGCATATGTTCCCGAACCGAGTAGTATGATGTCCTTGTTAGGCTTAAGTGTTATCGGATTAGTTGCCCACTGTTGGCGACGGAATAAAACAGTGTAATAAAAACCAAGAAATTCTATCCAACAGCAATCCAACCTTTCTGATGCGCTAGGTTTCGAACTTTGCCGCTTAGAACGGCTTTATTGAGTCTCAGATTACCAATGTCACTAGCCGGCGGTCAACGACCGCCGGAATTTTAGCGAATTTCCCCCGGCGGCTGTTAGCGGCCGGCTATTAAATCTGACATTTATTACCTGTGAATCAATAGCCAGTAGGCGAGAGACATACGGACCCCGGCTTGGAATGTCATCATCCGTTATTTCGAATTCGACCGCTGGTACAAGGCCGAGGCTTTTTTCAGCAAGGCGTTGTACTGATCGACCATTTCGGGTCCGTTGAGGTCGGGGCTTAAGACCAAAGTCGATTTCAGCAGTTGTTCGGCCTCCTTAGCTTTTTCGGCGGCCTGGTTTTTATCCTTGGTCTCGGCGGCCTGGCCGTAGAGCGCGGCGGCCAGATTGTAGGTGGCCTCGAAGTATTCGGGCGGTTTTTTCACCATGCCTAGAAGCATGTTGCGGAGTTTGGCCCAATGATCGACCGCCTGTTGGTAATGCGAAGGATCTCTTTGCGCCCAGGACAGCAAAATGCGGCCTTGCGTCATGAGCAGATCGAGTGCGCGGGGATTGGCCGCGGCGAGTTGCGAGATCTGTTTGTAGGCCTCTTCATAATCGCCCGTCTTGCTGAGCAAGTCGACAAGCTGGGCCCGCACCCGGGTGAGCAACTTTCCGCCCGACTTGGCAAAAGCGGGGTCTTTTTCCGCCCGGTTCGCCACGCGCAGATAGGTTTCCCGGGCGATGTCGGGCAGGCCGGCCGCCATGCACATGTCGGCAAAGTAGACCGAAGCGGAAAGGGAAAACTCCTTGCGAGAAGACATCTTCACCAGCAGTTTGTCCATGATTTCCGTGGCCGATTTCAATTTTTCTCGGGCTTCATCGGCGGCCGGGGAATTCGCGTCGCCTGCGCCTGCCGGGACTGTCGCGACCGCCGCTTCGGCCAGTTTTCGTTTGGCGTTGAGTATTTTTACGACTTCCAGCAGCGCCGCGTTGACGCCCTGAACATCGGGCCCCCAGTCGGCCAGAGCCATCGCGATCTCGACGGCTTTTTCGGGATTGTCTTGCGCCAGGTACGCCCGGACCGCGCCGGCATAGATGCGGACGATTGTGTTGTCAACTTCTTCGGGCTGCGAGGCCGTTACGGCATCGACCAGCGGTTGCAAGAGGGCCGCCGCCTCTTCGGCATTGCCGGTGTTGAGCTTGATTTCGGCCAGCAGCAATTGGGTCTCGATCATGGATCTGGATGGCGGCTCGCCGGGCTCGGCCTTTTTTTCTTGCAGCCTCAGACTGGCGTTGAGGTTTTTCAGGGCATGGTCGAGGTCGGCGTCCATTTGGCCCTTATTGCGGCTCTTCTCGGGCTTTTCTTTTTCCGCAAGCCAGCGGCGGAAATACGTTTCCGCGGCCAGAAGCAGGGCATTCGGATATCGCTCCGAGCGGGGATCGATCTTTTCGAACCCGGCCAGGGCCTCGTCGATCTTTCCCTGCACCAGGTCGGCCTGGGCGAGCATCATGCGGGCGTCGTCGGCTTCGGGCTTGCCCGGCCAGGCCTCTTCGGTAAGCCGGGCGTATTTTTTCAGCCGTTCGAGGGCGGCCGCTTTTTTACCCTCCGGCGCGGCGGCGTACAAATTCAACGCCGCGGAAACGGCCAGCGAACCGGCCATCGGCGCCGCCGGGCTGTCCTTGTAATCCTTGAAGATCTTGTCCGTGGTGTTAAGACAGTCCTCCCATTTTTCCGCAATCATTTGGCCGCGGGCCTGTGCATAAAGCGCGTTGACCAGGGTGTCGATGGCCTCTTTGCGCAAAGAATCGCCGATTTTATCCTTGTCGGCCAGTTTCAAGGCCAGGGTATAGTTTGCCGCCGCCTCGGACCACTGCTGGGAGATGACGGCGGCCTCGCCCAGGGCCATGGCCTCCTCGAACGACGCCGGAAGCGGGCCTTTGCCGCTGGACTTGACGTATTGGCGCCTTAACAAGACGGCCTCTTGCTGGTACTGACTGCGGACTTTGCCCATCTCCGCCAGCAACCCCAGTGCGCTTGTGATGAGCTTGCTCTTTTCCGCGCCGGATGCGTTATCCGCGGCCTCGAGTTTGGCCTTGGCCAGGTCTAAAACGATGGCCTGGTAACCGTCGGTCTGGCTGGATCGCGTCTTGCGATTTTGCTGCAGCCACTGGCCGGCCTCGTCCATGAATTGCTGTGGCGATCGCTTGGCCAGGATTTGCAGGCGGAAATGTTCCACTTGGGCAAAGAGCGATTGCATGGCCGGATCGGGCTGCGGCTGGCCCGGTTCGGGCGAGTTGACCAGCACCTCGTCGTAAATATCCAAGGCGGTTTGCCAATCGCCCAGTTCTTCCGTCGCTTTGCCGTGCCACATGTGCGCCAGGAGGCCGACGGATTCCATGCGGTTGGCCTGGAAGAGGGCGTCAAAGGCCTTGGCCGCGGCCTGCAAAACCTGTTTGCGCTCTCGGCTGTCCGTGTCGTAAGTCTGGGCTAGGTAATAATCGATAAGCGCGTCCTGAAAGCGATAGTTCAAGATGTCGGCCTTGATCTCCTGCTGCCGGGCCAAGGAATCGCGATCGGCTTTTTTTAGGGGCCGTTTCGGCGGCGGCTGCATCGCATCCAATTCGGCTTGACACTTTGCCGCGGCCTGTTTGAACCGCTCCCGGGCCTCGCCGAGTGCGGTGCGGGCGTCGTCGAGAAGCTGGGCCTTTGGTTTATTATCGCCGCCGGATCGCGCCGAGCGGAGATCTTTGAGGGCTTTATCCATGGAAAAGTCGGCCCAAATGGCCCTGGCCTCGGACGCCTCCGGATGATCCGGTTTTTCGCGGAGAAACTTGGTCAAGTGCTTTTCCGCTTCGCGCATCAAGGATTCCGAGTCCTCGGCATTGTAGGCGCTCTGGGCGGCGGAACGCAAAGACTTGCTCATTTCCAAGTCCCAGGTGTCGCGGAGTTCTTTCGAGAGGTCGTCGTTCCGCTTGAGCATGTTGAGATAATCCACGGCCATGTCGCCGTAGCCTTGATTCTCAAGGGCGTGAAGAAATGCGATCGGCCGCACCTCGTCCCCGCAAGCCGGCCGAAAATGCCCGTCGGCGACGAGCAAGTTGAATGCCAGCAATAAGCGAACGATTTTCATGATGCGCTGTGTTTAATTATTGAGTCGGAAGTGATGGATGTCGCGTTTTACCATCAGAGCCCGGCCGTGCCGGCCCGGAATTACCGGGGCGACACGCCCCGGCTCCAACTTATAATGCGGCATTCTTTTTCCGAGACTCGATAAATATGTTTGACATTAAATTGGATTGTTCGGCCCGCCTGATTGGGAATCCGAATCGCCGTTGAGATTATCCCTTTCCGCCGCTTCATCCGGTTCATCCGTTTCGGCATTTTCCAGCCAGTCTTCTACGGGGTTGCCGCCGGGGTTTGCTTGCAGTCTGGGCGTCTCGAATAATCGGCTTCGGCCTGCCCGCAGGAGCAGCCCCCATCTTATCAGCAGGAAAATTACAAATCCCGCCAGTAGCAATAAGCCCCAAGTCCAATCCGACGACCTGGCCCGTAGACTTCCGGCGGGGCGCCAGCTCAACCGACCCACGAACAAGGGCGCTTTTAGCGGTTTAGCGTCAGGCTTTGCTCCGGCCGGTTGATATCCTTGCAGTTTAAAAAAGTATCCGGCAATACCGACCTTTTCCTTTATATTTCGTCCAATCGGCAATCCTTTGGGCAAATCGATAATCACTGCATTGTAAAGCCATACGCCCGATTCATCCGTGGCGCCCCAAACATCGAAAAGCTCGTCGCCGTTATATTTCTCCTCCAAATCGCGAATCAATTGGGCAGTCATCTCGAATTTGAACAGTTGACCGCGATATTTGTCGGGCGATTGATAAAATTTATTGAATTCCACGTCCTTGCCGGCTCGGCGGTTCATCTCGGCAAAGGTCTGATTCTGAACCCAGCTCAACACGCGGTTATAGGCGAACATATCCTGGGGTTCCATCTTTTCCGTTCCATCGATTACAGCTTGAAATTGTTCTTTAGCGGCGTCGGCCTCTTCCGGATCTTCATCGGTGACGCTGCCGGAGATCGGCAATTTTGCCTTGGATGCGTCGGGCTGCGAGGATATGCTCGTTTCAGATGAAGCGGATGTCGGCTCCTTGCTGTTCTTATCTCCGGCAGAGGCAAGGGAATCAGGTTGATTTGCCGGCCCGGCGTCACTGGTGAGCCAGGCCCAGGTGTTCGGATCCCGGCTGCGGGTGATCAATAGAAAAATCACGCCCAACATGACCACCATGGTCATAAGCCGCATGAGTTCATTGCCGCGAAAAACGCTTCCCGGCGGATTTGGTTGACGGCGCATTTTCATGTATGAAAGTCGTATTCATTGTTTATTGAGTCTCAGGAAAGAATTTCGTCTAAAAAAATCAGAGCCGGGGCGTGTCGCCCCGGTTTTACCGGACCTACACGGTCCGGCTCCGACTAGACATAATAACATTGCTTTCCTGCATCGCGAAACCGCAAGCGGTTTCATCCCTCATCCCTCATCTTTCACTCCTGGGGCAATTCCACGAAGCTGAGTTTCGACAGTTTTTGACCGTTGGAAAGCTTCAGGTGCGTGCAAATATCCACCACTTTCATCAATTCTTCATAACGCAAGGTGCTGCCGACTTGGATGATGACCTGCTCGAATGAATTATCCTTGTCGGCGAAGATCTGTTGCAACCGCGATTCCAGGGCGGTGAGATTGGCCACGCCGGTCTCGCCCACGCCCAAGGAACCGATCTGGCCGGATTTATCGGCGAAAACGCTGATCGTCAGCGTATCGACGCCCTTGGCCGGATTGGTGTTGGTAATATCCGAGCCGACATTTTCCGTGCCTTTGGTCACCGGTTGCGGCGGCGGCAGGCGGAGGGAAATCTGCCCTTCGATCGGCGCCGGCCGGAAGGTAAGTATAAAAAACGTGAGCAACTGAAAGGCCATGTCCAGCATCGAGGCCATATTCAGTTCCACGTCGGCTTGCGGTCGTTGGTAGCGGCGTCGCATATATCAGTTTTCAGTTTTTAGTAATCAGTTTTCAGTTTCAGCAATCGGCTATCAGTGGTCAGCAATCAGCAACCAACTTTGCTCAGCGGTTTTTTAATGGGCAATAAATTGCCCATCCCTCATCTCTCATCCCTCATCTTTTATTTATGGCCATCAGCGCAAATCTGCGATAGCCGTTGTCCTGGCAGGCCTTGATCACCCGGTTGAGCAACTTAAACGGGGTGGCCTCGTCGGCCCGAATCACCACAATCGACGGCAATTCGTCGCCGAATTTCAGTTCCGGGTAGGTTCTATGCGCCCAATTCACCGTGGCCAGGGCCTCGCCGGCTATGTAACTATCAATATCCCGGGGGATTCCATATACGATCAGTTTGCCCTCCTGGGTGATGTTCAGAATCAGCAGGTCTTCCGTCCCCTTGGTATCGACCGGCCGGGCAGATCCGACGATCGGCAACCTCAGGCTCAGATCGAGCGACGCCGACTTGAAATTGATGACCAGCATGAAAAAAGTGATCAACTGGAACACCATGTCCAAGATGGGCGTGAGGTTCGGCTCGACCTTCGTTTTTGGCATTAGCGATGCGGACATGAATGCAATTATTCTTTCAACGACGACGCATCGGTCGCCGCGGGCTTTTTTACCCGCGCCGCGTGCGAAAACTGCCGCAGGAAATGGTCCGCCGCAACTACCGTGGTGACGGATATGTGCGACACGCGATTGCGGAACAGGGCGAAAAAGTAAATCGCCGGCACCGCCAATCCCACGCCCTCGAACGTCAACACCAGCGACGTGGAAATTCCGCTGGCCACTTCGCTGGCCTTCATTTGCACGTCGCTGCGGGCAATGACGCTGAAGCTCTCGATCATTCCCATCAGCGTGCCCAACAGCCCGATCATCGGCCCCAGCGTGCCCAGCACCGCCAGCATGCTGATTTTCTTTTCCATTTCCACGGTCATCGTGTCGCCCACCCTTTCCATCGATTCCCGGGCCTCGACCAGTCCGTTGGGGAGTTCGGAAATGCCGGTGGTCAAAAGCCGGCTGAAAAATGAATTATCCCCCCTGACGATCTCGAAGACGCCCTTGAAATCCCGCTGCTGGAGCAGTTCTTCGCAGCGCCCGATAATCTCCGGAGGCATGGCCATCGAAATCCGCAGCTCGAAAAACAACCGCGCCACCGTGCTCACGAAATATATGGAAAGCAGCAGGATCACCAGCCCGATAAATCCCGACGATTTCACGATAAAAGAAAACCACGACATGGTCGGCTGGGGCGAAGGGTTTTCATCGGCGGCCGCGGCCGGTTTTTTTTCATCGTCCGCGCCCCAGGACGGGCGCGGCGCAATGCCCGCCGCCAAAGCGGCCCATAACAACACAAAGACCAGTAAAAGCCATGTCCGATTGCGCTTTTTGCGCCACTGAGATTCCATTACAAGCTCCTCTTCTCTCCTATGCCGCTGCTTGCCTGCAAGCAGTGCATTACTTGAGTCTGCAGAGTGCGTGAAACGCACCGTATCCTACAGATCGCGGTGCATTTCATGCACCCTACATCAATTCTTTCCCGAATTATGCGCTCTGAAACAATGTATTATTCCACGGATAGAAAAATAGGTCAATGTTCAGTTATATATAGCCTTTTTTCTCCCCGATTTGCTTATGGAAAAAGGGGACAGGTCCAATTTGCCCGGTGCTTTGCACAAATTGGACCTGTCCCCTTTTTCTTGTGTTAAAAAAGTCCGGTTATGACGATTACAACGATTGACGCGGAAACCGACTATTTATAATTGTCTTGTTTCCAGGGCCAACGCGGCGGGGCAAATATAAAAACCAGCAATATAGCCAGGCCAAATAGATAATATGCCAGCCTCAGCACGCGCATCATGTCCGGCGATACCTGCCAAAACAAGATCTCGTGCAGCATCCGGCCGATAAACGTCCCCTCCTCGACTGTCTCGCCGGCCATTTCCCGTAGTCGATCTTCCCACTGGGTAAGCAGACATTTAACGCCCAAGATCGTCTTCTCCACCACCGTGGCAATCATGGCTAAATGGACGATGCGGAACCAGAAATTCCGCACCCATCGCCAATTGCAGGCGATCCCCAGCAAAATCGCCGCCAGGCCGATCACGATAAATCCCACCAAGGCCAAATGGATCGCCACCACTACGTCGGCAAGAAAGCGATATATGGGCATAATAATGCTGAATAATGAATTCGGAATGATGAATTCGAACTTATAAAGCCGCGACGGGCACCGATTAAGCATCGGTCGGGGAGCGTCCGAATTCATTCAAGGCCCCTGGCAGAAATTCTACCAGATCGCGGGCGATAAGCGAGACTTCGCCTTTTTCTTTTGCCGCCAGGTCGCCGGCCAGCCCGTGCAGATGCGCTCCCAGTTGTGCGGCGGCAAAGGGCGCCAGATGCTGGCATAAAAGCGCAGTTATCAGCCCGGTCAGTATGTCGCCCATGCCTCCGGTGGCCATACCCGGGTTGCCAGTGGCGTTGATCGCCCGCCGTTTTCCATCGGTTATAAGCGTGCGGTGTCCTTTGAGCAGGACTACCACGCCGCATCGGGCGGCCAGTTCAACGGCCGCTTCCTGGCGCTGGTCGCCGTCGAGTTTTTTGCCCACCAGCCGGGCGAACTCGCCTGGATGAGGGGTTAAAACCCTAGGCCCGCCGGGTTTGGCAAGAGCGTCCGGCTGAGTAGACAAGGCATTCAGTGCATCGGCGTCCACGACCATGGGTTTTTCAATTTCCCGATAAAGCCGGGCGACCAGTTGGCTTAATTCATCCGAACGCCCCAGCCCCGGCCCGAGCGCCAAAACCGAGGCCGCCGCACTGTGTTCGATAATTTGCGGCAGCGCAGCCAGAGCGATTTTGCCTGTTGCATCACAAGGCAAAGGCAGGGTCATGTACGAAGGCTCGAACCCGGCGACGGTTTCCAGGCAGACGTCGGGTACGGCCAGTCTGACCAATCCGGCCCCGCCCCGAAGCGCGGCCATTCCGGCCAGAGTAATCGCCCCGCTCATCCCCCGCGATCCGCCCACAATAAGCGCGGTCCCAAAATCGCCCTTATGCGCGTCCGGCTTTCGCGGCGGAAGTTTCGGCAGCGGTTCGTTTGAAAAAATCGCCATAATTACCGAGCACCTTGAATCCACTCGCTACACAAGTCAGCCATTTCTGCCGGGATAGGATGGAATTCTTCACCTTGGCATGGCTTGAATTCATCTGGCCAACAGGATCGCATTCGACACAATACCCTTTGCTGTAACGGAGCGTCAGAATTTAGGCGATCAATGGTGAGTTCAATGAATTCCGGATCACACTGAGATAATAGTTGGCGGACATCGCTAGCAAGATATCTTGGGACATATCCAATTAATCTATGTTCTACATTGGTCTTTACTGCGACGGCAAAAGGATCATATTGATTGGCTGGTTCAGGCATAAACAACAACGGTTCTTCCGGCTTCAAGAGACTGATGCGTTTGATAGACTCCTGAGCCAACCACCTGATTCCATGGAGGAAAAATTTATTCTGATAGCCTCCATTCTCGTCGGGAACCGGGCAAGGGAAAACCTCAATTGAGTCGGTTTGACGAATTCCGCCGGTAATACTGAGAATAGCAATGGGGTCGGGTTGTTTTCCGGCCTCAAATCCTCCCCAGCGAAGATAAGATTCATATTCAGGCCGCGAACTAGACAATAAGCGATTCGAAAAAAGCGGAAAGAGATCTTCCGACTCATATACTTGATTCAAATCATCCATTCCGGGAAAAGGTCGGAAACCAGCGAGTGTACTTGCACCACGTGTATAGCAAAATCGGTATAGTCCTCCATCGTGGACAAGCATGCCTACAGGTCCCCATGCTCCATTGCTTTCGTCTCCCGACCGACATGCGACAAACAGAATATTTTTCATTTCAACAATTCCCGTAATAAACGATCTTGGTTTACTACTAATAATTCTACCGTAAAACGCTTGGCAATTCCAGACATGCGAGCATCAGGAACATTGTTGATTATTACTTCGATATCATTCCTTTTTATCGTTGCCAATCGTTTAAGCCATATTTGTGCCGCCTGAGGGGCATGGCGGGCAAATTCATTGAATGCATCAAATGTTCCGATTGTTTTTGAATCGTTCTTGTTTTTGTAAAATGCCGATTTAGCACGTTGAGTGAATTGTTGGAGGGAGAAATTCCGATCTTTTGTATCTAATCTTTCTTGTCTTTCTTCATCCGAAAGATTTCTTGCCAGTGCGGCGCCGTGATCGAAACTCGGGGCCAGTCGCAATGGCCCCTTTTGCATTATAACTTTAAAATTATGCTGGTCTTTAACTGGTGGAACAAAACGAGGTTTGATTTCTTGTATTGCTCCCCAATTTTCATGATGTCTATCCTGATTGGCAATTAACGCATCAAGCATAACGTAACCTACAAAGACACAGATTGCAGTATCAATGTCTTTTGGGGTTTTAGTCATCCAATTTTCTTTGGGCGGCAAAAGGGTATTAAGAACCTCACATACCGCATCGACCGTGTGTTCTCGGACTTTATACCTGCTTTTTTCGATAGGATAAGCCGGGTCAAGTTTCAAAAGTAATTGATTTCCCAGGATGAGAGAAGATGGCGACGGAGAACATGTTTCACATATAACGCCCCTATCGCTGTAAATATTTCCGTCATAAATTTCACCCAATTCATAGTGAACATGCGGCAAACCAATAAGTTCACATAATTGACAAGAAATCTTTTCCGCCCAATCTTCGCCAGTATCTCGTGCTTCGACTTTGAAAAGTATTTGCAGATTTCCAGGACGGTACCAATATTTTGGTTTGGTCCCCAATGGCTCGATTGCTTCAAGATTACTTCTTTGAACTTGGTAAATCTGATAATACATTGCAGCTTTCGTAATTGCACTTAAGTTGCGATGTTGTGCGTAGCACTTCCCGCGTGCTCGACAATCAGCACGTTTTCGCCGAATTCTTCGGCATCTTCGTCTCTTGCCCGGCCGCGGTCGTCGAGTTCAAGATCGGCTTGGGCTGTGCGTTTTTTGGCTACTTCGAGGAGTTGCTTATAGAGTTTGTCGCGATTGGCGTTGTTGATGCGGCTGACGGCCGTGGCCACCTCGCCGATGTAGCGGAGGAACAGGTTGCGGCGTTCGCCTTCGTGGCGGACTCGCTGCCGGCGGCGGAGAAACATGCCCAGTTTGCGGCCCACGGCCTGCAAGGCCAGGCGGATTTCCTTTTGAATCTCCGGATAAGATGCCACAGCCTCTTTCGATTCGCTGGTAAAGGGGACCCAAACGCTGGCCATGTGGACCATCAGCGTCACCGGCCCGGCGGGCAGCGAGCCCCGCGACTGCGACAGCCCGTATGAGCGCCAATTGGTTTGTATCACGGTCTGCGTGATCGCGCAGGCCCCGGCCTGGAACTGCAAGGGCACGCGGTTGGCGTAGCGGAGGATGTTCATCGTCTGGCCGTCGGTCAGGTTGACGCTTTGCAGGGCCTTATGAAGTTTGTCGATTTCGGCGCCCTTCAGGTTGCCCGGGGCCACGCGAATCTTGGTGGCGGCTTCTTCCAGGATTTTGTCGGCGGCGTCGGCCCCGATGCCGTGGAAAGTGGTGATAAGAAACTGCCGCAGCGTGCGGGCGTCGCTTTCTTCGAGCAGTTCGGCCAGGGCGTCGCGGGAAACCCGATGCGCTATGGGCGCCCCGCCGTAAGCCAGCCCGACTTCGATGGCGAACGGATTGCCCCGATACACCGAGGGCGGCCTGGTGGCGGCCGCGTAAAATTCGCCCGGCACCACCTGGTGCAATCCCTTGAGGATCAGTTCCTCGCCGATGGGCGAAATGCAATCGGTCGACGGGGCGGGAATCTTTGTCTGCTGGATGGTCTGATAAAGCAGGTCGGCTTCGTGCCGGCCGATCCTTTTTGGATTCGCCCGGGTGGAAATCTTTGCCCCAGCGCAAATCCTTCGCGCCACGGCGGGCGATACCCGCGAAAACGACTTGCCCAAAAACTGCGAGATCGTCGGCGCCTTGGTGTCTTTGAGCATTCCCACCAGCCGGCCCAATTCCACGCCGTAGGGATGCGGCTTGATTTCCCTGGGCTCGGGCGGAAGGGTCTCGGTTACCCGCTGATAGTCGATTTTGTTTTCATCCGGGTCGATGTAATGGATGGCCACGTGCGGATTGGCGATGGCGGTTTGTTCGAGATACTCGTCCACGCTGCCGCGTCCGCGCTGGTACTTGCCTTCCAACTCGATGGTAACGCGGGTGCCGTGCTCCGATTCGATCCATTCGATGCCGTGTTTTTCAATGGCCTTTGCGCCGGCTTCGCCGAGCGGAATTTCCACGCCTTCGCCCCGGCCGTTTAAAATTTCCGGTTTATTGTGTTTGGTGTCGATTTGGATCTCATAATAATGGGCCGGATCGCGGCGCGAGACCTTCGACATGATCTTGACCGGCTTGCCGGTGGTCAAAAGCCCGTACATGCCTGCCGCGCTGATGCCGATGCCTTGCTGTCCGCGGCTCATTCGCATGCGGTGGAATTTCGATCCGTAAAGCAGTTTGCCGAAAATAAGGGGAATGGTTTTTTTCAATATGCCCGGTCCGTTGTCCTGCACGCCGACCTTAAAGCGGTCGGAAGTTGTGCGCAGGATATGCACCCAGATTTCGGGGAGAATGCCGGCCTCTTCGCAGGCGTCCAGGGCGTTATCGACCGCCTCCTTGACCGCGGTAAGCAGGGCCCGGCGCGGACTGTCAAAACCCAACAAATGCCGGTTCTTGGCGAAGAATTCGCTAACCGAAATATCCCGCTGGCTGGCGGCCATCGATTGGGCGGTCGCCCTGCGCCTCGGCCGCTCGGGCCTGGCGCCATTGCCATTGGAATTTTTTGGCGGGTCGGACGTATTTAAAGGCGGGGTTTGCGCGGATTTCACTGCGGCATCAACAGGCACTCTCGAACTCCCTCAAATGGGTTATTATAAACGCTAAAAAACCGGATGGCAACTCAGAAAGATCCGGTCACTGCTATATCAATAGTCCTCTCCCCCTCTGAGAGAGGGTTGGGGTGAGGGCGACTCCAATCCACTCACAGCCAACAAGACAGGAAGTCTAACTTTGCGGATTATAACGATTGTAATATCTTCCGCCCACACGTCTTTCCTTGCCTTTTCCGCAAATTGCGTGTCTTCGCTTTATCCGGCAAATAAAGATTCACCCGCAATACCGTTATAAGCCGAGATTTTACAATGATGAATGTTGAACGATGAATGATGAATTATTTCATGAAACCGCTTGTGGTTTCGCGCTACGAACTTCAAAAGGTGGTCAATAAAGGTGGCCATTAAAGAGTGGTCAGTAAACTGACCACCCCCTTTATAAATCCTGAACCCTAATACCTGAACCCTATCCTGCAGGAGATTAATTGGATGATACGCAACTATTTATGTGCGATGCTGATTTTCTTTGTCATGCTGGCGGTCTTTGGCGTCAATAGCGTCGCGGAAGGACGAGGAAGCGCGCCTGGCGATCTGTTTTACAATTTTTACGTTCCCCCGGTCGGAGAGCAAAGCGTGGGCGCGGAATTATATCCCTGCCCCAGGCCCGCTCCGCCCTTGGTCGGATGGACATATATCACCTATCAGCCGCTCATGCCTCATGAATTCCTGTACCACCATTCCCGCACTTATACCTACTACCATATGTATGGCGGAGTAACCCGAACCAGCGTTTCCTGGCGCTAAATAGTGGAAAGGGGAGAGTGGAGAGTGGTTAGTGGAGAGTGCGACAACGTTTAATCCCGACGCTTGTGCCGGGAATTTTTCAAAGGGAATTTAAACCATGAAATACTCATTCACGATCATTTTGGCGTCGCTGTTGTGTGCGGCGGCGGCCGATCAAGCGTTTGCCGGTTGCTGCTACGGCACCGCCAAGGGCCGGGTGGCTTATTACTCGTCGCAGACTTATCCCTGGCACGGCGATTATTACGACGCCGCCTGGGGCATGCCCGTGGCGCTGGTCGTTCCGCCCACGGCCGAGAATCAGACCAAGTGGGGCTGGGGCGTGGGCAATACCCGCATCGTCCCCATCGAACACCAATTCCGGCGCGACTATCCGGGCGAAGGCATCTTCAGCCGTTCCTGGTTCCAACCCACCCCGCGCTGGCCCAGCGACACGGACCAATTCGGGGTGTACTACATCCGCGGCCCGTGGTAAGCGGCGGTTTTTATTCCATTTCAATATTGTCATCTGGATTTAACTATAAAGCCCCGGGTGCGTTCACCCGGGGCTTTATATTTTGAGAGAATTGTTTTTGGAGAAAACTTAGTTAGGAGCTTTAACAAACCCTTATATCCATTTGAAAATGCCCTCACCCCTAGCCCCTCTCCCAAAGGGAGAGGGGACTTTTGGGATAGGCTCTTAATATCATTTTCTCCATCGATAAGAACAACCGAGCAGACCAGCGGCGCCTAAGATCAGCAGAACGAAGGTTGACGGCTCAGGCACGGGCGTAATTTCCAAACCCGACGGTCCGCCTGGGATCGGTTTGATGGTGACTGTAGATCCGGCTCCGATGGTTAGCGTGTCGCTATTGATGGAGTCGGCCCACAAATATGCCGGAGTAGTTCCGTCGCCCACGGTCGTAGTGTCGCTAACTACAACACTGCCCACGTCGGCGGAGCCGTAGATTGTGAAGTTCCCCTGAGTCACCGGACCGTCGCTGCCGACTAGAAGGGTGGCGCCTAGAGAAACGGAAGTGACTCCCGTGCCGCTGATTGCAGCCACGTCTTTGGTGCCTTGTGTGATGTTAAAGCTGGCATTGTTCAAAATGTTTACATGCACTGTTGGTGTTGCTGTATCTGTAAACGGATCGCCGCTTCCGCCGATATTGACTATGCCGTTGGATATTTTTAAAGTGTCGGTAGTGGAGTCAATGATGACCGGCGCGCCTTTTTCACGGTTGAATTCCACGGTGCCGGTTCCGATCTTTTCCAGCGTACCCCGCCAGCTAGTCGTGCCGGTGCCCTGGATTGTCCAGATATCCGCCGCAGGAGCAACTAGCCAATCCTTACTGTAGTTTTCGCCGTCGATTTGCGGCGTACCTGAAGCCGACTGCTCGTTGATAATCAGATTGCCGTTAAGAGTGGAGTAGAGCTGGCCGTTGAAAATGCCGCCGTTGAGTTTCAATGTGAACTCGGTTTCTTGCGGCAGTATGTTCTTGAAATCGCGGGTGGTAAGAATCACCATGCCTCCGCGCAGATCGAGCGTGCCCGTGCCGCGCGAATCGCCGCCCGGCGGCGTGTCTTCCTCGGGTTCGTGTTGGAGATCGGCTGCCATGCGGAGGTGGAAGAGGTTGTCGGTGGGATCGCCGTTGTCATCCTGCGCGTCGAAAATTACCGTGCCCATGAAAATCATCGGCGAGACGGCCGAGACGCGGAACAGCGCGCCGTCGTGCACCTTGATGGTGCTTTCGGTGCCCTGGAAGGAGTTCAGCCCGAAGAAGCCGTAGGTCAAAAATGAACCGCCGTAGGTGTAGTCGTCGTGGAAATTGAAGCTGTTGGGCGGGGACGGGGGCGAGCGAATCTCGAGGTTCCCACCGTTGCAGACGATGTAGCCGTTGCTGCGGTCCGGGGCGCCGTTTTGCGTGCCGTTGGGCGTAGTGACCACATAAGGCAATTGGTTTGTGCTGACCCAGCCTTCGGTGAGTTTCAGGCCCCAGTGATTGCTATAGGTGTTCACGTATGGGTATTGTCTTTCGGTTCCCGACGGAGACAGGTAGTCGAGGTACAACGTACCCGAGCCGGTCTTTTCCAGTGGCGTAATAGTGGTATACATTCTCGACGACCCAAGGGCCGGGCGGCCGTCGATCAGCCCGGTGAACGTCGCAATATAGTTGTCGTCCACTTGGATCACGCTACCGTTGCACAGCGTAGTCATGCGACTCATGCCGATGTCGGTATCTGGCGTGCCCCTGGTAGCGATTCTAAGGCAGTTGTCGAAAGTGGTTGTGTCGGTGACGTGCAGCACGCCGCCGTTGGCGATCAGAATCGGTCCGCCGGTCAAAATGGTCCGGTCGCCGCAGACTTGCTTTGAATCGCTGACGATTAGCTCTCCGCCGATTATGGCAGTGCCGCCGGTATACGTGTTGATGGCGCCGGGATTGGTGGACAAGTCGAGGGTGCTGTAAAGGCCGCTTTTGACCAAGGCCACGGGAATTGGGACGTTGTCGGTGATGCTACAATTTGCCGCGAATTTCATTGTGCCTTGGCTGTATTCGCCGCCCAGATGCAAGAGATTCGTGGGCACGGAATACTCGGAGCCGCCGTATTTTTCGCTCCACCACAGGAATGAATTCAGCGGCATGCCATACGTGCCCACGTCGGCGGCGATGGAGTTGATGACTTTGTTTCCGGTCCAACCTACTGCCCCGCCATCAAGCGCAACCATGCCGAGCGGGAAGGCGTAGTTGACGCTCGGATCGAGAAGCAGTTGCCCCGGTCCCTCGAAGCTGAAGTAGGTGCCGGCGTCGACCTGGCTGGTTGACTTGGGTTTGATGTACGTGCCGTCGAAGTCGGTGCAGGTTGTATTGACAGACACCATGGGAGTGACTTCCAACGCCATGCGGCTCGTCGGTTGCAGTGTGCCGGCGTAAATCCTCGTACGACCGGTAAACCAGTTGGGCGAAGCAGGATCGAGAATCACCCTTCCTGGCAACAGATTGCCGGTCGTGGCCATTTCCACTCCGACCGGTTCGTTGAGGTTGCTGTGGATTGTCAGCGTACCGCCGCCTCCGCCGAGTAAGTACCAGACTATGCCATTGGCCGCGGGTTGGGGCCAGATCGTTCCGCTTATAGTTCCGCCGCTGCGGCTGCTTGAGCTGCGGCTGCTTGAGCCTAAACGCAGCCCACGTATGCTGGTATCGCTATGAAAGGCCAATGTGCCCGTGTAGTTCGAGCCATCGATATCCAAGGCCCCTGAACTGCCTGGTAATGTCCCAATTATCGACATCCCGATCGGCAATCCGTTGTTCCAGCCGATGCCCAATCCCGCATCCGGGTATATGGTGATTGGTGTTCCGAGCGGGCCTACGGAATCGGCAGTGGCAAATCGCAATACTCCTTCCCAGATGGTTTTAATGCCGGTGCTGGAGTGGGAGGTGGAGTTGTCTCCGTCGATTTCCAGGACGCCCGGGCCGTATTTGTTCAGAGTTTGTCCGCTGTCGTCAAGCCCCACGTTGTTGCTGTCTCCCAGGAAGCGGGCCTCGTTCATCGATATGTTCATATCGTTTACGCCGCCGAGGTAGCGGTTTCCGGCTCGGCCGGCGGTGATATTCCCGTTGTTCACGTACACGTCTTTGGCATTCGACGCGGTGCCCAGGATCAGTCGTTTGCCCGTGATAATGTATTCGTTGTTGGTCCGCAGATACTGCGAATCGCTGCCAAAGGCGATGGCCGAAACATCGTTGGGATTGGTGGAAGGATTGTCTAAAACCACATTGCCGATGCTCATTACCTGGCCCGTACCAGTGGCTACATCGCTGGTTTGATAGCTGCGATCGGCGTGAATGACCGGACAGTTAAATCCGACGAATCTGCCTGAAACGGAAGTGATCGTATTATCGTAAATCGAATCGTT
>JBEKSO010000028.1:0-18102 GCA_049516935.1 Thermoguttaceae bacterium | reverse complement strand
GCAACCGCTTTTATTCAGCCGGTTGAGAAGCGCCGACAAAACGTCCGAGGCCTGATCGCTGGCCGGAAAGATTTTGCCCGTGTCCGCTTCGATCTTGGCCGGCACGCCTTCGGATTGCATAAGATCAATGACGTCTTGCGGTCCGAAGGCGGCCAAGGCCGAGTGTAAGAATCGCCCCGACGGCCCAAAGGCCTCGACGATTCCCCGGGCGTCGGCGGCGTGGGTGAAATTGCATCGCGTGCCGCCGGAAAGCAGGATTTTCACGCCCGGCCGGCGGTTCTTCTCTAAAAGCAGCGTTCGCTTGCCCCGCTGGGCAGCCCGAGCCCCGGCCATCAGCCCGGCCGGCCCTCCGCCGACTATTACAATATCCCAGGTATCCATGAAATAATCATACACATATTGAGTCTTGGATAAAGAATGTCACGGAAAAAAATCAGAGCCGGGGCGTGTCGCCCCGGTATTCCGGGCCGACACGGCCCGGCTCTGATGAAAAAATACGACGTTTTTAATCTGAGATTCAATAGATGCGGGGGAATACACCCGGGGCATGATAAAAAAGTATGCTACAATTTCCCAGAAGGACAATCATGCAATATCCCAGCACATTAGCGCCGCCGCGCCCGGCATTGTTGATTACCGTCGATACCGAAGGCGACGATCTTTGGGCCTGCCCCCGGGAAATTTCCACTGAAAACGCCCGATTTCTGCCTCGTTTCCAGGCACTGTGCGAAAGATACGCCCTGAAACCGACCTGGCTGGTAAACTACGAGATGGCCCAGTGCCCGGCGTTTGTCGAGTTCGCCCGGGACGTTGCCCTACGGGGCGCGGGCGAAATCGGCATGCACCTTCACGCCTGGAACTGCCCGCCCCTTGCCCCGCTGACGGACGACGACATGCGGCATCAACCGTACCTGACCGAATATGCCGAGCCGATCATGCGCGACAAAATCCGCTTCATGACCGATCTGTTGGAAGAGCGATTCCAGCACAAGATGTTCAGCCATCGCGCCGGGCGCTGGGGGCTTGACGCGGTTTACGCCCGGCTGCTGGTCGAGCACGGTTATCTGGTCGATTGCTCGGTGACGCCGCACATTTCCTGGGCCGAATATGCGGGCGATCCCAACGGCCCGGGCGGGCCGGATTTCACAGGCTTTCCCGAGCAACCGTATTTTGTCGATCTTGATCGCATCGACCGGCCGGGCGATTCGCCGCTTCTGGAAGTGCCCTTAAGCGTGATCGAAACCCGCTATGCCCGTTTCAACGCCCGCATGAAATCAAGTCCAAAATGGCTGCGGCGTATATCGCGGCGGATGTGGCCGCCGATCCTGTCGATGTTCCCCCGCGACAACGAGCGAAGTTTCCGCCACATGCGGACTATATTGCGCCACACAATCGATCATCGCAGGCCGTGCGTGATGCTGGCCACTCATTCCTCGGAACTGATGCCCGGCGCAAGCCCTTTTTTCCCCACCGCCAAATCCATCGAACGGCTTTACAACCGCCTGGAAATTCTCTTTGCCTCCGCCGCCAAGGAATTCCAAGGCATGACACTGAGCGAATTCAGAAAAGAGATTGATCTGCACATTTAGAGCCTATCCTAAAAGTCATCCTGAGCGCAGCGAAGGATATCAGTTGCAGCCCCGCATTACCGATTTTTGCCGTTGCGATCCTTCCAGATTCTTCGCTTCGCTCAGAATGACGAATTTCGTTGCTTCTCTCAGAATGGCAAATGTCTTCGCTTCGCTCAGAATGACGAATTTCGTTAGGAGATAAACTCCTTGCCCACGGCAAATCCTTTGCCGATCAGTCCGCCGATCTTGTAATACGTCCGCGGCCCGGGCGCAAACACGAACGGCTGAACCTTGTCCATATCCGGCAGGCCGTCGGGCCCCAGCACGCTTTCCTCGGCCTTCACGTCCATTATTTCGCCGATGAATTGCGTATGCAGTCCGATCTCGATGGTGTGCAGCAATTTACACTCCAGCACCAAGGGGAATTCTCCCACGTAAGGCGCATCGACAAACTCGCCGTGGACCGCCGTCAATCCGGCGACGGCAAACTTGTCGACATCCCGGCCCGAGGCGATGCCGAAATAATCCGCCTCCTTGGCATACGCCGCCGAAGGAACGCTCACCGTAAAGGCCTTGCGCGCGACAATGTTGCCGTACGAATAAGTCGCCTTTCGCAGCGCCACCGCCAAACACGGCGGCTGCGAGCAGCAGATGCCGCCCCAGGCGATCGTCATCGCGTTGGGCTTTTTGTCCTTGTCATAAGTCCCCACCACCCACGCCGGCGTAGGGTAAATTAGCGTATTCGCGCCCAGTGACTTTTTCATGGAATGATTAATTATTCAATCACGGCCGAACTGTAGAGTTCTTCGACCTGAGCCCAAATCTTATGAATACCAAGATGGCAATGGATAACATCACCATGACACTGGGTTCAGGGATGGGTTGCGAGGGATCGACCGGCGCCAGTGATATCGCGCCTGGGACCGGGCCACCGGGTAAGGCGGCAATTGTAAGAGTCGCGCCGGCCCCAATGGTCAAAGTGCTTGTGTTTATACTGTTTACTTGCACTGTACTGCCGGAAACAATTGTCAGATCGCCTGAACCGTTAATACTGCCATACTGCAGTGTGCCAGCGCCGGAAGCAATTGTCAGGTTGCCGGAAGCAATCGTCATAGCGCCTGAACCGCTAATACTGCCTGATTGCAGCGTACCAGTGTTAACAACTGTTGTTGATCCGGCATAAGTTGTATTATTGCCGACCGTTAAAGTGCCCGCACCGATTTTTGTCAATCCCCCATAAATGACAGAAGAAGCCGGAATTCCTGCAATCGCTATGGTGCTATTATTGGCTACTTGCAAAGTGCCCGATTGATTAACAGTTATCGGCGCGGCGGTAAGAGTTACGATAGATGGTTGTCTAACGGCCAAATTCATCGTTCCCGAAATTGTATTGCCGATAGTAAGTGTGCCAGAGCTTGAATTGTTGAACTGTAGTGTACTGGCGTTAATAGTGGGTGCGCCGGCATAAGTGACGTTTCCACTGAGCGTAACAGTGCCATTGCCTAGCTGCGCCGTGCCCAAGCTTGAATTGCTGACCTGCAATGTGCCGGCGCTAACAATGGTTGCGCCGGTAAAGGAGTTGTTGTTGCTGAGAGTGATGGTTCCCGCGCCGGAATTAATTACTCCGCTGCTGCCTTTAAGCGCAAGCGTTGTGCCGGAAAGAGTTCCGCCTCCGTTATCAAAAGTAATCGTTCCCGCGATAGTGCCGTCGGTGCCGACCGGATTCTGCAAGTCGTAAAGTTGGCCGTTGTTTCTCAGCGTGATGTTCTTGGTCAAAGAGGCGGTAAGATTGCGCAGTTGCAATATCGAGCCGCCGGCCGACTGGACCAGGACGCTGGCATTAGCAGTGGCCGGGGTGGCAGTGTTGCTTAGCACGGCAGTGCCTTCCAGGCTTAAAACGCCCTGGTTGACGCAGATGCTGCCCAGGGCCGAATCAAGCGGCGCGCCGACCAACATGATCTGGTTATTGCCGACCTTGGTCAGCGCGTAAGCGCTTCCGCCCGCGCCGAAGGTCGTGTCGCCGCTCAGCGTGACATTGCTCGTGGTGTATTGCGAGCCTGCGGGGGAGATTGCGATGTTGTTGACAATTGCCCCGTTGCCGCCCGCGCCGGCGCCTTGAACGACGATAGGCTTGGTCTGAAGACCCATGGTGTAGAGGTCGAGCGTTCCAGTCTGTAAACGTACTGTGCCGCCAAAGGTTGCGTTATTCAATATGCCGCCGACATCAATGCTACCGGAGTTGATTGTCGTTGTCCCCGCGTAATCGCCAGCAATTGAGGCATCTATAGCAGGCGAAGAAGGATCAGCGATAAATGTCCCACTCTCATTGCCCCGGCACTGCGTAAAAGATTGCATCCCAATTAGCATCACAATGGTTGCAGCAATCGTGGCGGTGCATTTTTTGTACGTCATTTCGTTTCCCTGCACAGTCCGAAATTTACCTGGTGCCAATTCCAAATTCACAAACACGAAGAGCAGATAAGTAATGACTATTAGGAAAAGTAAATATAACCATTCGATCCACTCAATTCAATCCCCCCACTTCCCTTATTCTTTATCAAAATTCGCAAAACAATCACTAATCTTGTGATGTATTTCAGCACCGACCTCCTTGACGTTCGGTAAACGTACTGATAAATTCAGCGATTTCCTTCCCGGTAAAACCCCGCATGACTGAAAATCTCAACTCATTTTGTCACAACTACAGTCGCGGTCACTATGAATTGCTCATTTTTTAAGCGGAATATGCAATAATTTGAAGTTTTAATGGCATTTATTTGGAGGAAAGCCGTTTATGGCCACTAAATACGTTTACTATTTCGGTCCCGATGGGACTGAAGGCGACGCCAGCATGAAAAATACGCTCGGCGGCAAGGGCGCCAATTTGGCCGAAATGGCCAAACTGGGCCTGCCCGTGCCCGCGGGCTTTACCATTGCCTGCGAGTTCTGTTCTGTCTACATCGCCCAGGGACGCCAGTTCCCTCAATCGCTCCGCGATGAAGTCGCCCAAGCCCTGCAAAAGACCGAAGCGGCCATGGGCATGAAATACGGCGACGCGGAAAATCCCCTCCTTCTAAGTTGCCGCAGCGGCGCACGCCAATCCATGCCCGGCATGATGGAAACCGTGCTCAACGTCGGCCTCTGCCCGGAGACGATTAAGGCTTTGATCAAAAAAACCGGCAACGAGCGATTCGTGTACGACGCCTATCGCCGGCTGATCATGATGTACAGCGACGTGGTCATGGAAAAGGCCGAGGACATCGAGCCCGCCGAAGGCAAGGGCATCCGCATGCAGCTCGAGCACATCATGGCCAAGATGAAGAAGTCGAAAAAATATGCCACCGACACCGACATGACGGCCGACGACCTCAAGAAACTCTGCAAAAAGTTCAAGGAAAAAATCGCCGAAGTCCTGGGCCGCCAGTTCCCCGACGATCCGCAGGAGCAGCTTTGGGGCGCTATCGGGGCGGTGTTCAAGAGTTGGGAAGGCAAACGCTCGGTTGCATATCGCAAGATCGAAGGCATTCCCGGCAACTGGGGCACCGCCTGCAACGTGCAGAGCATGGTCTTCGGCAACCTGGGCAACACATCGGCCACGGGCGTGGCCTTCTCGCGCAATCCGGCCACCGGCGAGAACAAATTCTACGGCGAATGGCTCATCAACGCCCAGGGCGAGGACGTGGTGGCAGGCATCCGCACGCCCAATCCGCTTAACGAAGGCACCAAAAATCCGCAAAACCAGCACCTGTCATCGCTCGAAACCGAGTGGCCCGAACTGTACAAACAACTCGACGATAACCGCAGCAACCTGGAAAAGCACTACAAAGACATGCAGGACATCGAGTTTACCATCCAGGAAGGCAAACTCTACATGCTCCAATGCCGCAACGGCAAGCGGACCGGCACCGCGGCCTTGAACATGGCCATGGACATGCTCGAAGAAGGCCTGATCGACGAGAAAACCGCCGTCATGCGCGTGCAGCCGGCACAACTCGACGAACTCCTGCATCCGATCATCAATCCCGAGTCCGAAAAAAAAGCTACGGCGTTTTTAACCGGCCTGCCTGCCGGACCGGGCGGGGCCCTGGGCAAGATCGTTTTCACATCGGTCGACGCCGTGGCTAAGAAGCGCGCCGGCGAAACGGTCATCCTGGTCCGCGATGAAACCAATCCCGAGGACGTAGAGGGCATGCGCGCGGCCGAGGGCATCCTCACCGCCCGCGGCGGAATGACCAGCCATGCGGCCTTGGTCGCCCGCGGCTGGGGCAAGTGCTGCATCGTCGGCGCGGGCGACATGAAGATCGACATGGCCGGCCGAAAACTCACAGCCGGCGATGTGAAACTCAAGGAAGGCGACGTGATCACCTTAAACGGCAGCAAGGGCCGCGTCTACGAAGGCGCTTTGGAAATGATGGACGCCACCGAAAATCCCCGCTTCCAAGGCTTCATGAAACTCGTCGACAAGTGCCGCACCATGGGAGTCCGCACCAACGCCGATACGCCCCAGGACGCCAAAGTCGCCCGCGATTTCGGGGCCGAAGGCATCGGGCTGTTCCGCACCGAGCACATGTTTTACGGCACCGGCTCCGACGAGCCGCTCTTCAAGCTCCGCAAGATGATCCTCAGCAAAACGGCCGAGGAGCGCAAGGCCGCGCTGGCCGAGTTGTTCCCCTTCGTAAAGCAAAGCGTCAAGGGCACGCTGGAAGCCATGGACACCCTGCCCGTTACCATCCGACTCTTGGATCCGCCGCTGCACGAGTTCGTACCCCAGGATCAGGCCAAGCAAAAGGAACTGGCCGCCTCGTTGGGCATCAAACCGTCCGACATCAAAAAACGCGGCGAAGCGCTGCACGAAACCAATCCCATGATGGGCCATCGCGGAGTCCGCCTGGGAATCACCTATCCCGAAGTGACCGAGATGCAAGTCCGGGCGATCTTCGAGTCGGCCGCCGAACTGAAACAGGCCGGTAAGTCGCCAAAACCCGAGATCATGGTCCCGGTCACCTGCGACGCCTCCGAACTCGACGACACAAAAGTCATCGTCGATCGCGTGCACGAGGAAGTAAAGCAGCAGACCGGCGTGGACGTGCAATATCTCTACGGCACGATGATCGAAATTCCCCGCGCCTGCCTCCTGGCCGACAAGATGGCCAAAACGGCGCAGTTCTTTTCGTTCGGCACCAACGACCTGACGCAGATGTGCTTCGGGTTCAGCCGCGACGACATCGGCGGGTTCCTGCACGACTACCTGGCAAAGAACCTGCTGGAGGCCGACCCCTTCCAGACCATAGACCAGGCCGGCGTGGGCCAGTTGATCCAGATGGCCGTGGTCAAGGGCCGCTCCACCCGCGGAGACCTGAAGATCGGCATCTGCGGCGAGCAGGGCGGCGACCCGGCCTCGGTGCAGTTCTGCTTCAAATGCGGATTGAACTACGTAAGTTGCAGCCCCTACCGCGTGCCCATCGCCCGCCTGGCCGCCGCCCAAGCCGCGCTAAAAGCATCGAAATAAAATTAATCAAACCGCTTGCGGTTTAGCGATATCTTGTTCCCACGCACCGGCATGTGAACGCAATTACCGTGTACTCCGCGTCCAACTTGAAAAAATCGTTGGGGCGGCACTTGCACTGCCGCCCCTTCTTTATGCGCACCCGCCAACAGTTTTTATTGACACAAGCATGCCCCAGGATTAAAATCACCATAGGAGGGGGAGTGCATGATTCCAGAATTCGACGCACGCGGATATTTGCCGCCCGGCATTCATCGGGCGACACTTGAAGAAATAGAACAGCGTTTCGGACGGCAATCCGAACTGCGGCGAGTGCAAATGGAATCGCTATGCTGGCTGGTCGATATGATACGAGGAACGAAAATCAAGCGTTTCATCATAAATGGCAGTTTCGCAACGGACGAATTTGAACCAAACGACGTGGATTGCGTATTGTTGATTGATGAGGATGTATATCTGGATGATGACAAAATACAAATATTGCTCGACGGATTGCCCTTTCTCGATATCCAAATTGTTAAACAAAATAGATTCAATTATCTCGTGGAGAAATTTTTCGCTACCGACCGGCGAAAAACTCCCAAAGGTATGCTCGAGGTGATTTTATGATACTCAAAGATGAACTTGAATTATCCGTCACTCGGGAAAAGCTCGCAGGACTGCAAGAGCAGTATGAAGCTACGCGTCAGGAAACCGGCGGAAATCAACATGTCCGCGAACTGACGCTACGCTCATTTAAAAAGCTCATCAACCAGCTCACCGAGGAAATCGCCCGCTACGAAGCCCATGCCGGCGGGGTGAAATAATAGAGTAACCAACTAATTCGCGGACGGCCTCAACGGATTTTCTTTATTTGTTATGGAACGGCCATTGGCCAAACGGATCAATTTGTTATGACCAATCCGGGTGATAACAGCGCCACGCCGAAACCGAAACTCCGCTGGTTTCAATACAGGCTATCGACTTTATTGCTGCTGATTACCGCCGCGGCAATATGGTTGAGTTTTTGGACCGATCGGGTCCGAAAACAAAAGCAGGCCGTTGAATTTATTACCCGGCACGGCGGGGCTGTATTATACAGCTATCAGATCAATGCAGGCCGAACCCAACCAACTCCTCCGGGGCCGCAGTGGCTGCGAAAACTTCTGGGCATTGATTATCTCGACCATGCCGCTTCGGCGTATTTCATTGGTGACGCCTTTACCGATGCAGACCTGGAACTTCTGAAAGCCTTGCCCAATCTACAATTTATACAAATTAACTGCGGCAATGTAACAAATGAAGGACTGGTGAATCTCAAACACGTTCGCGGACTGAAGCAACTTGAAATTTACAGTGATAAAATAAATGATGACGGCTTAGCACATCTGCAATACCTTCAGGAATTAACGGATCTCAGGATGAGTTGCCTTGTTACCGATGCGGGCATGGAACAACTTATGCCGCTGAAAAACCTGAGAAAGCTGATAATCTACGGACTCCCGGTTGGCAATGAAAAGGGCAAAATCATCGAGGCATTGACGTTCCCCACGCAGCTAGGCTTCTACGATACCCCTTTGCCTGTCATTTGCGATTATCTCAGTGAATATCATAATATCAAGCTGCAAATCGACAAAGCCGCGCTAAAAGACGCAAAGATCGACACGAAGATCCCGGTCACTTGCACCATTAAAGGCGTTCCATTGGGCGTCGCCCTGCACTCCATGCTCGAATCTCTCGGCCTGGATTGGTTGATTGGACAGGACAGTCTGATCATCACCACCAGGGATATAGTTGCGAAACGACATAAAGGAGTCGAGAAACTGCAAAAGTCCCTGCCAACTCTCAAACAGGCCTATGTCGATTGGTAGTCCTTTACTCCGCCGTTCCCAAAGCAAACCGCAGCGACGTCGAAAATAGCGTATATAAAAAACTCTGATCGACTTTGCGTTGCGGCAGATCGGCGGGCGGTTGGAAAAGGGAGTCTTTCTCGGGTGCGTTGATCTTCCACTCGGCGAATTTCACGCTGCCTTCCACGCCTGGAAAATTAAATGTCAGGATTTGCGGCGTGCATTCTTCTGGTTTGCTAACGGGAATACTTTTGCTGTCGCCCATCATGCGGGCATAGCGCCCGGAAATTTGTGATAGTCCCAAATCGCCCTCCGCCCCAAGTTCCAATCGCATGCCGGCGGGAATTCTTCCCGAAAGTGAAATCTGTATCACCCGCCCGCTACCCGCAAAGTCCGCGTCTTTGGCCGTGATCAGCCGCTCCAGAACATCCGGGGCAAGGGCCACGCTATTAAGCACGCCGCAGAGCATCCGCAACAAGGCCACCTGCTTGGGATCGAAAAATTCCAGCGGATCTTTAAGCCCAGAACCCGGATTCTCGGTCCCTTCGTAAACCTCTTTGCCCCCGGTGGCCATCCAAGGATGATCGTTCTGCCCAATGGAAATCTCGGTTCCGGCCGGCAGTTTGCAGGAAAAAGCGAACTTGCCCTGCGTGCCCCGGACCAGGCGAAAATGGCCTGCCTCTTGCTGTTGATCCATCCTGGAAATCGTTACCTCGAGATCAACTATGTGGCATTTGCCCGGCTCGGGCTTGGTCTGGAGTATCGCGGCGGCCTGCCCCAGCACTCCGGCTATCGTCTGAAAAGGTGTGTCTCGGTTTTCCACAACCGGCGGCGCGGTGCCAGGCGGAAGATCTTGGGCAAAAAATTCGGCCGTAGCCTTCAGCACCCGCGGCAGTTCGGCCATCGACGTGTAATGCCCCAAGCCTTGAATCCATACGACCCGGTCGCTCATCTCCATGGCGGCGGCGAGTTTTTCGCTGCACGGCCGGGGAATCACCTCATCCTCGGCCGCGTTGAACATCATCACCTTTCCTTGCCGGGCTTTATCCTTCAAGCCCGCGGCGAATTGGAGTGGATCGACCTCGGAGATTTTGCCTTCTATATCGCTTCGCTCCTGTGGCGGAAGCGACAGAATCATTTTGCTCAGCGGCCGGGTTTCCCGGGCGTGATGGATGATTTTCATCAGATCGCCGCCGGCCAGGAAAAGCGCGGCCCTATTGATCCGCGGCTCCCCGCCGGCCGCCGTGGCCGCGATGATCCCGCCCAGGCTGATGCCCGTCACCCCGATGCGATCCGCATCGATTTCCGGCCGGGAGGCCAGCACGTCGATGGTCCGCCGCAAATCCTGCCCGGCCTGGGCGATTGCGCCAGCGAACATCTTGGGATCTTTGGCCAGAACCTCCGGTCCGCCGGGCAGGCCGCGCTCGCCGTAATACGGCAATCTGAACATGATCGCCGGAACGCCCCGCAAGGCCAGCACCGAGCAAACCAGGTCGGTCAAGGCGTCGTTGCCGTCGAGGATGGGCAGGCAAATCACGGCAGGCCGCCGCGCGCCGCCCGGTGTAATATCGTTGGGAAGATAATAATCGGCCGGAACTGTGTTGTTCTGCTCCACGGCCGTTTTAATTGGAGAGGGATATTTTATCTCGTACACCCGATAACCGTTGCGCTGCGATAGAAACCTGATCTGATAATCGAACTTCGTGTTATCAAAGCCTTTGCCGACGGCGACCGTTTGCCAAGCGCCCGACGGGCCAACGGCGGGCGGGGTATCGGCCAGAGCCGATCTCACGGCCTGCCAATCCGGCACGCTAAACAGTCCCAGAATTATTATCGCAAGAGCCGAGTTTCGATAAATCCGTTGCGGCATATAGTCCCTTCTCCTTGAAATCGGGCGGCAATTCATGTATTGTCTACAATTAATAGAGTGCCAGATTTCCCCTTAAAATGCAATTGCAAAACACACTCATTTAGCTCATAGCGGCATTTTTTAAAGCCCACGGGTTGCAACCCGTGGGCTTCGCGGAAACAATTGCGAAACCGAATAATAAATAAGAGCTTCTAACAAGATGACGTGTGCCACTGCTTGCTTGCAAGCAGTGCCGTTGGAACTGCCGGAAAAACAATGTTTGCAAGCAAGCAGTGAACTCATATTGACCTTTAACTTCATTTTGTTAGAAGCTCTTTAAAAGGAATTGAAAATATGCCGCGAAAAAATCCCTGGCTCGTGTTTCTTTTGCCCTTCGTGGTGTTTATGCTGGTCGGGTCCTTGGAGCCCACGCCCGACGCGCCCGGCGGCAAGTCCATCGGTCTTGCCATTCCATACAATTGGTACCCGCTGGTTTATACTGTAAAGATCGCCATGACATTGGCGGCAATCGCCTTTGTGATGCCCGGGTATGGGCAGTTTCCCTTTCGGATAAGTTTGTTGGCGATCGTGGTGGGTGTGGCGGGCGTTTTTATCTGGGTCGGCCTGTGCCGATTGAATTTTGAAAGTACCTATCTTCAGCCGGCCTTGGAACGCGTTAAGCTGGGTTGGATCATTGGCTCCGGCCAACGGGCGGCGTTCAATCCTTTTGTGCAATTGGCCGACCAGCCAATCAGGGCCTGGATTTTTCTGGCGACTCGTTTTTTCGGACTGGTCATTATCGTGCCGTTGATCGAAGAGTTCTTCCTCCGCGGTTTTATAATGCGATTTGTTGTCGAACGTGATTGGTGGGAAGTCCCCTTCGGCAAGGTGAACCGCCTGGCCGTGGTCCTGGGCACGCTTGTGCCGATGCTGATGCACCCTGGCGAACTATTGGCCGCCGCGGCGTGGTTTTCGCTTATTACCTGGCTTATGCTCCGCACGCGCAACATCTGGGACTGCGTGGCGGCGCATGCCGTTACCAACTTGTTGCTTGGCATTTATGTCTTGGCCTCTGGGAACTGGAGATTGATTTAGATACCCAAAACTGACAATCAAGGAGAACATGTCATGATCCGAACATGGTCGTTAATCTGGCTGGCGGCTGCGGTAGGGGGAATGGCAATAATGGTCTTCGCGTATCGGCAGGCGGCGGATGCATCGGGATCGAGCGGAGGCGGACGCGTTCTTTTCGTCGCCAAGCAGCCGGAGGCGAAGGCCGGTGTTGGATCGCCGGTTTCCGTGCACTTTCTTCTGCCGGCCGACGATGCGGTTGAAACGCTGGCCAATGCATTTGGCGGCACAGACCGGGAACTTGCCGAGTCCTTCCGGCAGAATCACCAGCAGATGGTCATCCTCAGACCGGATTTTGAGCAATGGTTTGCGGAAAATATGCTGGCATCCGGCAGGCTGCCCGAAGCAGGGGCCAAGGAGGTGTTGGCCGATCCGCAATCGTCCAGCCAGGCCCCGATCAGAGTGGGCGATGAGACGTTACAGGTCGTCGGCGTACTTAAGAACGCGGATTCCTTGCACCTGAATGCGTGTTATGCGGCCGACGATCCGGCCATGCGGGAGATGCTCGAAAAAAACGGAACCAAATTGACCGGCGGATATCTGATTTCCAGAGACGATTTGCACAAGGTCAAGGAAATTGATAAGCAGTTTCCTTACAAACAATTTTCGACAATAGTACATTCGCCGCGAATGAAGAAGGCCGATTTTTACAACTACGTGTTGGGAACGCTGCTGTTTCTGTTGGGCGGCTCAGGACTGCTCGTCAGGCTTTACATTTTTGCCGCAGGCCGGTCAAGGGAGACCTGGATCGGGGCGCCGCTGGGCGAGATCAGCCGGCATTGGAAACTGTTCAGCCTGTTGCACGCGGTCTATTTCGGCCTTTTCATAACAGGCGCGCTGGTGATATATGATGCGCCGCTTATACAAGATCTTCTGAGCACCGCGATACGAGGACAAATCCAAAGCGGGTCGGGAGTGCTGGGCACAGTGGGGCAGGCATATGAAAGCCGGAACATCGCGGTCGCTGCGATTACGACAGTGGCCATCAATTTCTTTCTCGGTTCGTTGATGGTGATCACGTTGCCTTCGATTGTCGTGCCCGGGATAGGCGTGTTGATGGCCGTGTTTCGCGCCACGGTATGGGGGGTTCTGTTGGCCGCGACATCGTTGGCCCTTGCCCGGGGCATGATTTTTCACACGGGCACGCTGTTGCTGGAAGGCGAAGGTTATATACTCGCCGCGTTCTTCGGCCTGCTGGTGCCCATTTACCTTTTCAGCCCTGGAGAGGGCGAAACGGCGTGGGGGCGCTACCGGAAGGCTGTGGTTATGAATCTTAAGGGAAACCTTCTCGTGCTGGCGGTGCTCGCCGCCGCCGCCTTATATGAAGCCATTGAAGTGATCTTTCAGATGGGAGGATAACGGGTCGCGGCCCGAGGCGGAAAGAGAAGGACGAAACCGTCTCAAATTCGTGCGACGACACCAATTCAACCGATGTTCATTCATATCCTAGGAAAGGAGCGATTATGTCGCCAGGATGCTTAATTCGCGGCGTTTTTTGTTCAGGTTTGCTGTTTGTTTCCTGGGGAGCGTTCGCCGCAGAGGTGGACAATTCCGACAAGACCGGCAAATCTCCGGCCGACGATTTGCCCCCGCACATCACGCGCCTGACCTCGTTCGGCGAACGGGCCGACTGGTCGCCGGACGGGAAAAAGATCCTCTTTCTCGCCAAAACGTACGGCGACGTCTATGAAATCGATCTCGCCGCCAAATTCATCCGCCCGGTAACGCATCATTATTATCACCACGGTTACACCCGGGCTCTGTACCTGGCAAACGGCGACATCCTGCTTTCCGGCCCGGAGGAGTTCGATCCGAAAAACCCCCACGTCAGCCGCGTGCAGTGTTGGCTTTACGTGCTCGACAAAAGTCTGGCCAGGCCGCCCGTGCCGCTATTGACCAAGTGCAGCGAAGGCCCGGCCGTATCGCGCAAGCGGATGCACATCGCCTGGGCCCACGTCGCCGAGCAATACCCGGACGAGCTGGCAAAGGGCCAGTCGCGAATTCAGGAAGCCGACATCGTTTACGAAAACGGCGCGCCGAAACTGGCCAATCAAAAGATCGTCGTCGAAAGCCGCGATCTGCCCTTTAAATGCACGCTGGAACCGCAGAACTTCCGCCCGCCCGAGGAACGGGAGCTCACTTTCTCAGCTTACGGATACCAGGGCACCGAGGTTTGCGGCATCGATCTTGTAACCAAAAAGGTCGTGAACTATTCCAACGCCCCCGGCCAATACGACGAGCCCGAAGGCATCTTTCCCGACGGCCAATACACCTGCGTGGAGTGCGACCGCCAGAATCACAAGGGCTCGAATTACGTCGATCTGTGGAAACTGAAACTCGACGGCAGCGGCCAAACCGAGCGGATGACTTACTTCTCCGACTATCCCGGTTACAAGTCATCCAACCCGGTCGTAAGCGACGACGGCCGGTACATGGCCTTCCAAATGGCCAAATCCAAAGACCAGGCAGGCGTGGGTTACGGAATTTTTATCTACGATTTCGCCCAAGCGCCGGTCTCGCCGCAACAAACCCCGGCGTCCAGTGCACAAACCCAAGTGCCCATAGCGAAAGATTTGCCCGGAGTAAAGTCTTTGCGCGACCTTGAATATGCCCGGGCCGGCGAAATAAGTCTGCTGCTCGATTTGTATCTGCCTGAAAAGTCGCAGGGCCCGCTGCCGCTTATCATCTGGATTCACGGCGGGGCTTGGTTGGGGGGCGATAAGGCCGATTGCCCGGCACGGCGCATGCTTCAGCGCGGCTATGCCGTGGCCAGCATCAACTACCGGCTCAGCAACCAGGCCGTCTTCCCCGCCCAAATCGAAGACTGCAAGGCCGCCGTGCGCTGGCTCCGCGCACATGCCGGGCAATACGGGCTCGATCCAGAGCATTTCGGCGCCTGGGGAAGTTCCGCCGGCGGGCATCTGGTCGCCCTCCTGGGCGCCACCGGCCATGTAAAGGAATTCGATAAAGGCGAAAATCTCGACCTTTCCAGCAGCGTGCAGGCCGTGTGCGACTATTACGGACCGACTGACCTCCTGCAAATTCAAGCCCACATGCTGCCGGGCGCACCCATGAAACACGACACGCCTTCCTCGCCCGAATCGCGCCTGATCGGCGGCCCCATCCAGGAGAACAAGGACAAGGCGGCCCGGGCCAATCCGATCGCATACGTCACGCCCGCCGCCGCACCGTTTTTGATCGTCCACGGCGACCAGGACCCGTTGGTCCCGTATAATCAAAGCGAGTTGCTCTTCGAGGCATTGAAAAAAGCCGGCGTAAGCGTCCGCCTGCACATCATCGAAGGCGCCGGCCACGGCCCCGGCTTCGGCGGCCCTGATGTCGCCGAATTGGTAAACGCCTTTTTCGACCGCCATCTGAATGGCATCGGCGGTGATGAAAAAAAGGATGCTGCGATAACACGCGGCAAAGCGCCGGGACAGTAAAAAAGACGGTAACCGTTCAGACTTGCAATGTAGCAGGCACACTCCGGGTGCCGTCCGCCTGAAGTGCATCTCTCGTTCTCGGGCTCCGCCTGGGAACGAATAACAGGGATGTCTTTCCAGCCTTTCACACCGACGCATAGCGCCAAAAAACGCAGGTTCCCGCGCACAGCGTGGGAACCTGGAAACATTTGATTATTCCTGCGACTCGCCGAGCCATTCTACTTTGCCGCTATCGAGGTGATACACACCGGAAACGATTTTAAGTTTCTTTTCGTCTACGGCTTTTTTCAGAGAGTAGCTCCGGTCAGTGATAAGCTCGGTTTGGTGAAGAACGTTATTTGTGATCGCGGCGGACAGGGCGGCATCGGGCTCTATGGGCAAATGCTTGCCTATGTACACGTTGTTTATAACCGTACGAAGATTGCCGCCGGGCATTTCCGCATCCAGCGCGGCCACCACCGCGCCGCATTTTTCATGACCTAAAACAACCACCAGCGGCGTGTGCAGGTGTTCGACGGCATATTCGACGGAGCCCAAAACGAACGGTTCGGCGATATTGCCCGCTACCCGCAAGACAAAAACATCGCCCAAGCCCTGATTGAATATCAATTCCGGCGCAACGCGCGAATCTGCGCATGCCAGCACCACGGCAATAGGATGCTGGCCCTTGACCAATTCCAGCCGCCGCTTCTGGCTTAGATCTTTATGTTCCGACCGATCCGCCGCGAATCGCGCGTTGCCCTCTTTCAACAGTTGCCAAGCCTGCTGGGCCGAAATCGCGTTTTTTTCTTCAGCGGCGCACAACAGATTAAAATACGCGCCGCCCGCAAAAACGATAACAACAAAACACAATGTTTGTTTCCGAATTGTTTTCATAGTAACCTCCCGGCGTAACCCGGCCCTTAAAAAAATTACATGCCAATAAACCGCATAGACTTTGCCAAATCGCCGCAACCCATAGTGCTTTTATTAATTTGCACTAACGCATACAGATTATGGAAACATGTTAATTATAGTACCCTTGCGGTCAAAAGGAACGCTAATCAACACTGATCCTCACTGATCATTGCTATTAGTGTAAATCAGTGAGAATTAGCGTTCCGCTGTTCTCTCCTATTCCGAGGTGTCGCCTGTTGCCACGGCGACTTCATATGCCCGCCGCTTTCGTGTTCTGACGGCCGGTGTGTGCAGGTCACAAAGCCCCTGAGGACTTGACGTCATCCCCGCCTTCATCCGCTTTAACACCGGCAGTCTCGCTAGAGTTCTCAGCCGCAGTAGCGTAGTAGGGTATTGACTAGCGTGCAACGATTCTATAAGCTTATTGGTTGTTAAAATGGTCGATTCGTCCAAAACGTCAAAAAGGCCGAGGCAGCAGAAATCGGGACAGAAAAAAGCACAACCTGAATTACGCATGCTGTCCTCGGAATTGCTTGACATCTGTTGGATATGTAGTGTCCCAGCGGGGTATTGATTGGCGTGCCGCAATATCGTAGGCTATGGGCAGTTTTAATAATCTGATATGCAGCAGCAAGCCACAGTGACAAAAATCGAATAGTAAGAAATGGGAGTAAATTAAGTATGGTGTCCCCGGAATTCCCGGAATTCGCTAAGGAATCAAGGTTGACAACGCCATGCTCGACTGCGAAAATGCAGTAAAGTTCTACTGCACTTCGGTGGTCGAATACCTGTTCGGCATAGTTTAGGGGGAACAGAAGTGAAAATAAGACAGCATGGGGTTCCGATAGTTTTGATTGTACTCAGTCTGTGTTCGGCGTCCTGCGGCAAGAAGGAATTTGGACCGTCTGCAGATTCGGCTGATCAAAGCCCCAAGCCCGATATCCAAACAAGAGTCCCCGCAACTCTAGATCGGTTCTATCACCCCTACGATCCAAGAACACTGATGCCTCTGGCTGTGGAAAATTCATGGACTTACCGGTGGCGCAGTTCGTTCACCAACACACCTGAGGAATTCAAGACCGACGAGAAATTTTGCTTTTACTTCCTGGAGTTCGAATACAAAAAGAAGACCTCTTTCGCTTTGGGGTACCAGCACCATGGGAGAGTACATGAAGAGACCTATACAATCACTAGGCAAGATGTTGACCAATTTTTCTTCACGGTGAAGTCGAGCCCCGATGTTCCTGTCGATTACTTGCGGGATGGGCGTTACGAACAAAGTGTTGAGACCGCGTGGTCATGGTGGGGACCCCAGACCGCTAATGACCGTGAGTTTGGACTCACAGAGTCAATTAAGAGGGACTGGTCGTATCCCCATAACCAAGTCCTCCTGCGCGGACAAGATCCTGAAGAAGGTAAGTACCCGTCGGACGACCGGATATTGATTCACTTGAAGTACTGGAATGGTGGGTGGGGCAACGATGTGCGCACATGGCATATCATTGATATGTACGATAAGAGGTTGGTGCCAATAATCACATACAGCTCTGAAGAGCAGGAAGTGAGCGTCCCAGCTGGGCACTTCAAGCAGTGTCTGCGTACTGTTCTCGTGGCATACATGTACAGCGAGGACGTCCCGCCGGAGGATATATCGAACTACTTTGACAAGCACAAAGACATGCTATTGTTTGAAACGCAGACCTACTGGGCACCGGGTGTGGGGATGGTGCGCGAGTACCAGAAATTGGGGGACGGCCGCCTGGCATATGATTTGGAGCTTCTGAAATATGATGTCGCAGGCAAAAAAAAGGAGTAGGCCAGTGTCTGGTGCTAGAATTCTGCCAACGATGAGACTTCATCGCACGGGCTCCTGATC
>JBEKSO010000027.1:0-18169 GCA_049516935.1 Thermoguttaceae bacterium | reverse complement strand
GGTCTTTACGGCCGGAATCGGGGCAAAATCGCCCGCCATCCGCAAACGGATTTGCCAGGGAATGGAATTTCTGGGCATTCGGATCGATTCCAAACTTAATGATGCCAACGACGCGATAATTAGCACCAACGGCGCTGCAGTTACGGTCCGGGTAATGAAAACCGATGAGGAATTAATGATCGCCCGGCATGTCTACAATCTCCTTCGCAACGATTCAATATTAGAGGAAGGGTGATTCCAAACCGCCGACGGAGAAGCCCGCCGCCGCGGCCTTCTGCTCTCCGAAATCGTCGCTCCCCGGCCATGTAAAGAACTTTTCAACGAGTATATATAGTATCCATGCCTGTTTTCATGAAAGTTTCCGCCAAGCAGGACACTCAGTACCCACTTGCAGTGCTGTGCGTGCATGGTTATGTTACTAAAAGAAGTGGAAATCACTTTACAGGGTAAGTTAGGCATCAAAAAGAAAGAGGGCACGCATGGCGGGCGACGATTACCTGACAGGTATCCTTCAGAAATACAACGTAAATATCGATGGAGCTAAGACCGCCGGTCAGTCTATCTATCCAGTGCTTGAGAAATGGGGCAACGGTTACCTCAATAATGCCGAGTTCTCTGGATCACTTGCAAAAGGGACTGGCATATCAATTGGCACTGATGCTGATATCTTTCTTTCAATGTCTTCCTCTACGCCGGGAACACTTGCCGATATGTACCTTACGCTCTATAACGCCGTAACTATTGCTGGCTATGGTGCCATCAAGCAGAACGTATCTATTAGAGTGAATGTCAACGGCTACTCGATTGATCTCGTTCCCGGGCGAAGGCAATCTCAATACGGTGACGATCATAGCCTCTATCTAAGCAAGGCAAAAACCTGGACTCAGACTAACGTAGCAAAACACATTGCCTATGTAAAAGGCAGTGGCAGGATAAACGAGATAAGAGTTCTTAAGGTGTGGCGGCAACTTCACAAAATTGAGTTTCCCTCATTTTTCTTGGAGATGGCAGTCATTGACGCACTAACCTATGCCCGGTCTGGCAACATTGCGGCAAACATTATTACAGTTCTGGAGCATATCCGAGACAAAATAAAGACTGTCAGATATCTCGATCCCGCGAACACAAATAATGTGGTCTCTGATGACTGCACAGTTGCTGAGAAAATCACTATCGCGAATCAGGCGGCGAATTCACGTGTACAACAAACCTGGGATGGAATTGTTTGGTGATATGAATAAGGCCAAGGCTGAAGCACGAGTTGACGGCAGATCGTTCCTTCGTTCCGCGTTTGCCGCAGAACAAGAAGTTTTGGCCCTTCAACTTAAGTTGTCCGCGAAGTCGATCACGCATGATGGAGTGATGGGTGAAGTAAATGAACAACACTTCATCCAAATTCTTCGCAAGTACCTGCCTATGCGATATGCAATTGACCATGGGATTGTAATTGACTTTAATGGTGCTACGAGCGACCAAATCGATATAGTTATTTTTGACCATCAGTACACGCCAACTCTACTGGACCAGCATGCACATAGATTTATTCCAGCCGAGGCAGTTTATTGTGTTCTCGAGGTGAAACCCACAATTAACAAGACATATTTGGAATACGTTGGTAAAAAAGCCAAGTCTGTTCGGGAACTTAAACGTACGAGTATCCCCATCCGTCACGCGGGTGGAGAGTTTCCGCCAAAGCCTCTATTCCCAATTGTCGCTGGCATCGTTGCTGCAGATATTGACTGGGCGGAGGGAATGGCAAATGATTCATTTAGCACAAACATCATGGCATTGGTTGACACTTGCGTACTAGACTGCGGACTTGCACTATCTGATAGATCCTTTGACACATTCGATGGAAAGCTCACCTTGAGTACAAGGGATCACTCACTCGCCTTTTTTCTCTTTCGGTTACTTCAGCAACTCCAGTCACTCGGAACCGTACCCGCTATCGATTGGAACAGATACGCTAACGTGATTGGAGCCGCAGATGCCTAAAAATTCGTTGCAGCGGACGCCTAACGGCGCCACTGAATTCAAACGTTAGCCTTGCAAAATCGATCTGTTATCTCATCTACTCAAGGATTTCGTGACTCGCCTCGAACAACGGCCATTTTTCACGTTTCTTCAGGTCTGAGCGGATTGTTCCCTATGAACACTTACGTTCGGAGTTTTTTAATCCCACGATATTAAAATCGTTCACGCTTTGAGAATTTAAACGACAGACGTGTCGAAGCCCCGGCGCTTTTTTTCGCGATGGCAATCTTTTCAGGCCGCCCTGCGTAGACCGACGTTCTGCGGAAAAAGAATCCTGCCGCCGGAAAACTCGATCGTCAGGGTGTCCGGGCGATCCTGGTCCAGACCGGTTTGGCAATAGGTAGGCACAAACTTGCGGTTGTAGTAGCGGAGGTTCGCGGTGCCCTCTCCGTTGCGGGCAAACGTCGAGTGCTGGGGATGCCATAAATGATATACCGCGGTATGGCTTAAGATCGACTTTACTCGCAATCCCAGGCGGCCGAGGCGCAGTTGCAGGTCCCGGTCTTCCCAACCCCAGCCTATGAAGTTTTCGTCAAATCCATTGACTCTTTCGAAGTCATTGCGCCAGGCCGCGATGTTGCAGCCCGTCAAACGCGGGAGCATGCGGCATCTAAAGAACGAGTAGATATTCGCGCGGTAAGCTTTACCCTGGATCCGCGCCTTCTCTTTCCGTGAAACCCATTCCACAAACTGGCCGCTGACGATCTCCGGCTCGGCAATCCGTTGCGAGGCCTCCTGATCGAGCCGGTAACTCTCCCCCCCAATCACAAAGCCGCTGCGCCGATGCTGCAAGTGAAGCTTGATGTGATGCGGAGGCAGCAGGCAGTCCGCGTCGGTAAACAACAAGTACGGCGCCGTACTCGCGGCCACTCCCTCGTTCCGGCACCGGGCCAGACGAAAACCGTCGTGCCGGTGCGTGGTCATGCTTACAGGAAAATCGACTTTTTTGGCATATGCCTCGATAACATCGGGAGTCTCATCCTTCGATCCGTCGTCCGTCACTACGACTTCCATCTTGCCTTGGACATCCTGTTGCATGGCAATCGACAACAGGGCCCGTTTCAGATACAACGGCCTTTGGTAAGTAGAGACAATCAGGGCAATTTCAGGCCTAGTTGGCATAAACTGCTGAAAACGATGAATCTTAATAATTGGACAAATAGAGTTATACCGGTACAGCCCTGCCCTCATTAATGTAACGTCGGTTTCAAAATAGGGGGGACTTGAGGGTTTTTACGTTTGTGCCGATGCCAAATTGGGCACTCTGGGCAATGGGCATCCGACTACAACACGTTGTATCTGCCGGTGTTTATATCATCCAATATAAAAGGATGTCCCATTTTAGCCTTGTTATAAAAAATCGTCGCTTGCAGCCTTAACGCGCTTTTGCTAGTCTCCGGGCCGTTCTGCGGTAGAGTCATCCTGATCCAGGATGGTATGATTCTGCCACTGTACTTGCCCGCCGATGCGAATAGCCGCTCATCGAATATTATGAAGTACGACGCGGAAGCAGACTGGACATTGCTGACCACGTGCAACTTCCGCTGCGCCTACTGTTTCGTATCCGAGGGCGCCCAAAGAGCCAAAATCAAGGCTTATGGCACGCCGCTGCAATGGAAAGAAGGGTTCGATGCCACGGGAAAGACATGGCTGATTCATATTACCGGCGGTGAACCTACGATCTATCCCGATTTTGCCGATCTTTGCGAACAGCTTAGCCAAAGCCATTACTTGTCGTTCAACTCGAATCTTTCCCATCTATCTGTCGAGGAGTTTGCGCAGAGGATCGATCCGCGGCGAGTGCACTTCATCAACGCCGCTTTGCACGATGAGGAGCGGCAAAAAAAGGAAAGTCGCAGTGTGTTTATCGATCGCGTGCATGCACTGCTGAAGCGCAACTTCAATGTGCTGGTGTCACAGGTCATGACTCCCCGCATGGTAAGCATTTTCTCCGAGGCGGCGAAGGACTTCGAATCGCACGGCCTGCATATTATCCCGAAACTGATTCGCGGCGATTTCGAGGGAAAAATCTATCCCGATGCATACTCTGCCCGCCAAAAACAGCAGATTCGTGAATATATGGTCGAGGCGCGGCGACAGTACTCGGCGGTAATCGAGAGAATGAGCGAGCAGGCGACGATTGATCTGTTCACGGCCGAGCGGTTTATCAACGGCATTCCCAGTTACCGCGGAAAGCTGTGCGGCTCGGGATATAACTTTGTGCGGATCGACCCGGACGGATCCGTTATTCGTTGCGGCTCGAGAAAACGCCTGGGAAACCTGTTGCGCAAAAAAGTCAACTTGTGGAATGCCCCCAAGCCCTGCAATACCTCATATTGTCCGTACTTCTGCGAAAAATACACGTCCTCTCAACTCCTGCCAGGAAGCACTCAACTTACCGAGGACTTGCCGTAGCGTGTAAAGCCATCGGGGAGGAATCTTCTCGTCTAATAATGCTTTAACCGCCGAATCGTCGGCATACCGGGCGAGATAGTTGCGCAGCAAGTTGTAATCGTTCCACTTGCACTTGTAGTACGCCTTGAAACATTGATGCACCAGGCGCTCGAGCAGCTTACGGCGCAGCGTGCAAACCATTCGAAAATCAAGGGTTTGCTCATTTCGACGCAGCCATTCTAAAAACGTCTCGTGCCAATGCGCGGCAATTCCCGTCGCTGCGCTTTGCGAAGCAGGGTGACATCGAACCGCCGTGAGGATCTCCGGCACAAGCACCATCTTGCCCAACCGGGAGACCTCGGCAAAGTAAATAGCGTCCTCCGCATACTGCGTCCAATTTGGAAACCGTGCGTGCAGCGACCTGGAGACCATCAATGTAGATAGGGTGAGAGATGTTTGCCCCAGGAAAAATCGCTCAATGCTGTAGCGTTTCACCGGGGAGATTTTCGACAAGTCGCGGATGTATTTGCAGGTTCCAAAGGCTTTGTAATTGGTATGGACGCCGACGACATCCGCTTGTACGGCCGCGAGTTGCCTCTCGAGCTTGTTTGGCAGCCACAGATCGTCCGCATCGAGGAAAGCGATCCAATCGCCTTGCGCCTCGTCTATGCCCCGGTTTCTGGCAATCGACTCCCCCTGGTTTGTCTGCGAGATCAAGCGCAACGGCGGAGCGAAGGATCGGGCGATTGCCGCCGACTGGTCGGTCGACCCGTCGTCAATCACCAGCACTTCGAACGGGGCATGGGTTTGGCTCATGACCGATTCGAGCGTGGCCCGCAGATATGGGGCGGCATTGTAACAGGGAATGATAACTGTTACACGTGGTTTCACGGCTTGCGTATCATGAAATAGAGTTTCAGATTCTTAACCCGCACTATCCCGCTCTTCCTCATCAACATCGACCGGATAATATGGGTTACTTGATGCGAATTTTAGGATTCTCACGGTTATACCGATGTTTTGTCTTCTATTGCGACATCCCAGATTGCCTGTATATATTATTTCGCCAATTATGTAAGCTCAATGCGGCTACAGGCAGATCAAACTCTTGAGAAGAAGGCAAATAACGACCGGCGCTTAACAATTCACCAATTAGGCGATTGCATTCGGCTTTACTTGCCGCAGCTTTCCATCTGCCTGGATAATGATCTTTGCCGTTCAGAGTAACCGCAGCCTGCTCTGTTGGTTTGTGGCGACGATAACCAGACGGCGACCCGCCGCAGGACACCGGTACGGTTCAGCCGATGGTTCGCCTTTACGCCATTATTTTGATTTTGGTATTTGGGCGATTTCGGTTGCGTACTGGGGGTTGTAGACGACATAAGTATCGCCATTGCCGACAACATATTTCTCTTTTCCGTCCGCCGACTCAGCAAATTCCAGGAGTTTCCCGAGTTGTGGATGTTTCTTGATCGCCTCAGGCGACATGTTGAAAACAGACTGAATCTTCTGAATCTGCTTTTTTATGATGTCCTTCTTCTTGGACTGTGACGCTTTCTCATTCATGACTCGCTCCTTTTTTTAGTGGCACATTTCTCCAACCAAGTTTCCCAACATATTTACCATACGGGGAATTGCTTTCCTATATGCGGCGCAGTATGGGTCTTTCTTCAGAATTGTCCCATGCGTGGCAAGAGCATTGAACGCGCAGCCGCCGTGGCAATACTCCTCGATATCGCACCGCCCGCATGTGTGATCGATATACTCGACGCGCTCTTCCATGGCGTGCCAAACAGGCGTCTCCATGATTTGAGAAAGGCTAGTTTCGTGAATGTTGCCGTATTTGAAGTTTTCGTGTCCTTGAAAGAAACAGCAGGGGTAGAGATCGCCGGTTGGCCCGATCGCCAGAAAAGACTCGTGACATTTGTTGCAGAAAATGCATGTCTTGTTGCGTTGGCCGCCTGCCAGCAGATTGCCTAGGATCAACTCGATGAAGCGCATAGACGTCGGTTCGGCGTCATGCATCCAGAGATCCGCAACCTCGACCAGGAAATCGGCGAATTCCGACGGGGAAATGGACAGGCGATCGATATTGTCTCTGGCCCGGCCGCTAAGGAAAAGGACCGAAAACGTCGTGGAAAAGCCGTTGTTTTTGAGAAAATCGTACAACTCCCCGGCATGCCCGACATTATGCCGCGCAACCGTTGCGAGAATACCAAAGTTGACGTTATGCTTTTTCAAGAACGCGAGGTTTTCAGCAATTCTCTGGAAAGTTCCATTACCAGCCTTGTCTATGCGAACGGAATCATTGATTGCCTGAGGACCATCGAGACTCACTCCAACTGAAAAAGCGTGCTCCTTGAAAAGCTCTGCAAATTCGTCATTAATGAGCATTCCGTTTGTTTGTATTGCGTTGACAAATTTTTTCTTGTTGAACCTTTTCTGTAGTTCGACTACCTGGCGGTAAAACCAAATGCCCGCAAGCATTGGTTCGCCACCGTGCCACGTGAGATGGATTACGGGCTGAGATGAGTGTTGTTCCAACTCTTCAAGGATACGCTGGATTGTATCGAGAGATATGAGCACTCGTCGGGGCGCTGACTTTTCAACGAAGCAGTAACGACAGTCCAAGTTGCAGTCATTGGTTACCTTGACGATGACCGTGTGGATGTTCAAAGGCCTTACCCCTTTGCCTTCGTATTCGACGCCCGGAAATTTGGTTTCACCCATTTTTCGGATATCGATCATTTTATCTTCTTGATGAACTTATCCTGTATCTTGGTTTCCAGCAGTCTGAGTATAAGTAGTGGCGCGCTATTCCACAAGTGGAGGCCAAGCGTCTTTACTGCGGGGGGGATCTGTGGAGAAACGAATGTACGCAACATATTGAAAAACAATGAGTTGCCATTGTTTGCGCAAACCGGTTTGACAAGGGGCTCAATACACGCAACGAAAAATCCCCCCCGGCCGCGCTAGGCGACCCGGGGGTTTATGTGAAAGTGGTGCGAGGTCAACCTGTTTCGAATATATCCTTCCCGGCACCGTGAGACAAGCAGGTTATCGCGATTTACATAACCCGGATGGGCAGCCGGAAATCGACGGGACCGGGTTATGAGAGAACGAACGTAGAAAGCTGAGCCACCGCCGACTCGTGATGTGAACCGCGACAGTGGAACTGGATCGGCCATCCCGCGTTGCCTGCAGCGATTTGATAGGCGAAACCGCCCACTGTCGGTAAACTGCTTGCTGATCAGATCCCATGTGGGTGATCGCTTCGAGCATACTTCCGACCCAGAAACGCGAATAGCACAAGGACTATGCCAGTGCTCCACGCACCCGTGCCAAACGTGCTCGCGCCCAACATCGCAATGCATACTCCTCCACCAATCAATATGGCTGCCAAAAATGCGAAAAGCCGCATACCGTATAAGAACACGAATGGGATATAGTGCGCGCCTAAAAGGATCATCATCGCAGGATAAAACAGATTGGTCCGATACTGCGTAACCGGCAGCAGCAACAACATTGAAAACGGCAAAACAAACGCGATCTGCATACCAAGATATCGGAGCGTATTGGTTTCGGTCAACTTTTTCATACCCGAAAGCCTCACAAGCGATTCCGTAACCGGGAAAATCATAAAGCCACCGAACACAAGAGCAATGATTGCGCTTTTGACTCCAACTGTGACGGCCAAACATCCTGACAAAAGCCACAGCACACCGGACACGAGCTGTCCGTAAAAGCCGCCCTGAAATCGGAACCGCATTTCTCTCTGGGCATCGGAGATATTCATAGTGCGCCTAACGTCCAGAGCTCAGGCACGCGGGGCTGATGACGTCCTCCGCGATAGCGGAACTGAAGACGCCATGCCGCGTTGCCTGCAGCGATTTGTTATACCGAACCTTTTTTCTCATGGCGAAGCCTCTCAATTTCTCGCTCTCGAGCCATCAGCAATCTTGAAAAGCCAAACCGCTCGATTCCCAATAAAGTCATTACCAACATGATCAGCAGAAAGTGAATATGCGAATGTTCTATAACATGAAAGAGGTGAAGAATCTCTAAAATGCAAAGGACAATGGTTATAGACAAATAGAGACAGGGCCACACGCGCCCTTGCGAATGCCTATAAACAAACATGACCCATTTTTCTAGAAGTGATGTTTTCGTCATATTGCTTGTGCGTGTATTTCGGCCTAACAGGTATTAGACCGCGAAAATGTGGTCGAGTATTTCAACATTTTGGCGGTCGAGCATGGATACGTCAAGCCACATGCTGGAAAACACACGTGGATTTCTTAACCAAAAGGTTCAGGGGTTGTCAGGCAAAGAACCCCGCGACTGCGCCAGGCGACCCGGGGAGTTCGGATCATGGTTTAAAATTGGCCCGAGACTATTTTTTCCGCCCGTGTTTGCCGTTGCCGGAATCTTTTTTTTGCGGCGACCAATCAAGCGAAGTGATCAAAAGCGGTTCCAGCCATAGGCATGAGTCATCTTCCTTAATAACGATTGCACGTCTTTGACCAACAGCCACTAATTCAGGATGCTTTACAGAAAGCGACCGGCCATCGGCCAAGCGAATGGCGAACGGTTCAAAGGGCTGCTTACGAATTGCTTCGCGAAGACCATTAAGATCCATGACAATATCCCTGTCCAAATATGTCAACTAAAGCAATTATATACGGCACCAAAGTATGCCAGCAAATCATATAAAGTGGCGGGGACAGGATTTGAACCTGCGACCTCGAGGTTATGAGCCTCGCGAGCTACCGGACTGCTCCACCCCGCGTCATATATATTTTTTTGTTTTTTATGCCTGCCAATCATACTATCTAATCTTGCAGTCTATCATATTTCCATTTCATGTCGAGGGCCATGGCAAATCAATATTGTTAAAGTCATGTCTGTCGCCGTTTTCCCCGAACGGGGGGCGAATAAGTGCCCTAACATTTGCCGTTTGTTATTTGCCGCATCGCCTCATAGGCCGCGATTCCCACGCTCACGGCCAGATTTAAACTGCGCACGTGCTTGTGCATGGGAATCCGCAGGCAGCGATCCGCATATTCGGCTAGAATCCCCGGCGGCAGGCCCCGCGTCTCACTGCCAAAGACCAAGACGTCGCCTGGAGCGTATTGGGCCTCGGTATAAAGTTTGCCGGCCGTCTTTGTGAAAAACCACGGCCGGAAGTGGGGAAATTGCCGGACCAGCGCCGCCCAATCGTCGATCACTTCCCACTCGAGATGCTCCCAATAGTCCAATCCGGCCCGATGCAAGTGCCGATCATCGAGGCGAAATCCCAAGGGTCTGACCAGCCACAGTTTGGCCTCCAAGGCCACGCAAGTCCGCCCCACGTTGCCGGCGTTATAGTGAATTTCAGGCTCGAAAAGGACGATGTTTAGCACGGAGTTTTCAGTTCACAGTTCGCAGTTTTCAGTTCTCTTCGCGAAACCGCAAGCGGCTTCATCCTTCATCCCTCATCCTTCATTCTTCATCCTTTACATTACTCCTTTCATCGTTTCCAATCCCAGCGGCTCGCGGCCGGCAAAAGGTTCGCCGAATTTTGCCCCGATCGACCAGCCCCAAACGGCCGCTTGATCGCGGATTTGTTCCAGGAAGGTGGGCGTTTCTTGCGGCCGGCCTTCGATAAACTGGCTGCGATAGCAACTGATTGCCGCCAGCTTCCGTTGCCAAAATCCGCTGATATCGAGCACGAACGCAGGTTGCGGAATCATGTGCAAATGGAAGCAGTAGTAATAAAAAATCCGCTTAGGATAATGCGGTTGGCCGGGCAGGTCGGTCTTGGTCAGTTTCGACCAGAATCGGGCGGCCTCGACAAGCTGCGTGGCGGCGACATGGTCGGGATGGGCATCTATCCAATACGGGGCGAAAATCCAGCGCGGCCGGGTCTGCCGGAACACCCCGGCCAACTTTGCCCGGGCCGAAAGCGTGGGCTCCAAACTGCGATTCATTAGCCCCAAGTTCTCCCGCCAATCCACACCCAAAATTTCAGTGGCAGCCCGGGTTTCCCCGATCCGAGTTTCAGGGCTTCCAAACGGCGTGGGCTCGCCGGAGGTCAAATCCAAAATCCCAACCCGATACCCTTCGGATTTCAGTTTTAGTATGGCCCCGCCCATTCCAAGTTCCGCATCATCAGGATGGGGGGCAACAACCAGGATGTCTAGTTCGGCGTTTGACATGGGACAAGCGATCCTCTTAAGGATGAAAGACGAGGGATGAGGGATGAATGTAAGTAATTGCCGTTTAATATGTTATGCTTGTTAAACAAGTCCATTTTTGGACTTAAAACCGCTGGGTGCGGTTTGGCGCTAATGTATAGATATTGTACCGGCAAAACTGGACTGGACACAGGCTGGGGTTTTTGTGAAAATCCCGCCTCTTTTCCAGGTACTCATTTTAGTCGCATTCTGCCATGTTCCGAACCATTTGCCATTTTGGCCGCAAGTGCCGGCTTGCCTGCCTTTGCGGACTTGCAGCGGTGCTCATTTGCCTGGGTTCTTCGGGCTGTGCGAGATGGAACCTCCGCGGCGACGGATGGCAGGACGATTCGCTGTCGTCCAGCATTCGCCAGGCGCGACCGCCGGCTAAAGAAGCCGAGTTCTGGAGTTTCAGCAACAAAGCCCGGCAAATCGAGGCCGATTGCGGCTCGCAATAGGCGACTGACAATTCCAGGCCGCGACGTTTCTCCATCTTTGCCTTCTTCCCAGAGATGCCCTTGCCCTCGACGTCATGCTGACACAGCGGTTAAACTACTGGTTCTGCACATTTGAATGTCGAGCTATTGAGAGTCGGGAAAATAATGTCAAGGGCAATAGCCGGCGGCTAACAGCCGCCGGTGTGAATTCGCCGCTATTCCGGCGGTCATTGACCGCCGGCTAAATGAGTTTATTAATCCGAGATTCGATAACCGGAGATCAAGATCATGGCAAACGACATGAGGCAAATATACGAGCAAGTTTGCAATTACGCCCGGCAAACGGCCTTGATTGCTTCCATCGAGTCGGTCCTGGGCTGGGACGAACATGAAAATCTGCCGGCCTCGGCGGGCGAATATCGCGCCGAGCAGATAACCTACATGGTCGGCCTGACCCATAAGCGCTGGATCGACCGCCAGTTCGGCGATTGGCTGGAAGCCCTGGCAGCCGGCCTTTTGGCGGCCGATGCAACCGCCGATACGGCAATTAATATCCGCCGATTAAAACGGCAGCGCGACAAAAATGTCAAGCTGCCCCAATCGCTGGTCGAGGAACTCACCCGAACCGCGGTCCTTGGTCAATTGGCCTGGCAAGATGCCCGGCGTAAAAACGACTTCGCAATGTTCCGCCCGTATTTGGAGAAAATGATCTCCTTGAAAAAGCAGCAAGCCGAGGCCTTGGGTTATGATGGGCATCCATACGACGCGCTTCTGGACGAATATGAGCCTGAAGCCAAAACGGTAGAAATTGCCCGGGTGCTGGGCGGCTTGCGCGAACAATTGGTGCCCATGGTATCTTCAATCCAGCATAGCGCCCGGATTCCCCGCGCGGACATTCTCAAGCGGAATTTTCCCGTGGAGACGCAAAAAATCTTTGCCCAACAAGCCGCCGAGTCGATTGGTTACGATTTCGATCGCGGCCGGCTCGACGTGTCGGTGCATCCGTTTACCGTCGGCCTGGGACCGCACGATTGCCGCATCACCACCCGCTACGATGGGCGGTTTTTCAACGCGGCTTTTTTCGCCGTCATGCACGAGGCCGGTCACGGCCTGTACGAGCAGGGCCTGCCCGCCGAACACTACGGCCTGCCCTTGGGCGAAGTGATTTCGCTGGGGATCCACGAATCGCAATCGCGGATGTGGGAAAACATGGTCGGGCGGAGCCGCGCCTTCTGGAACCATTTTTTTCCCAAGGCCCAAGCACTATTTCCGCTGGCCCTCGAATTTATTTCGCTCGACGAATTCTATTTTGCCATAAACGAAGTCTGCCCGTCGTTGATTCGCGTGGAGGCCGACGAAGTCACGTATAACCTGCACGTCCTGATCCGCTTCGAGCTGGAACTCGCCCTGATCGAGGGCGATCTTCAAGCGGCCGATCTGCCCGGGGCCTGGAACGAAAAGTATCAAAAATATCTGGGCCTGACCCCGCCCAACGATGCCCAGGGCGTGTTGCAGGACATGCATTGGAGCGGGGGACTTATCGGTTATTTTCCCACCTATGCTTTGGGCAATCTGTATGCCGCCCAGTTTTTCGACCAAGCCCGCGTCGATTTGGGCGATTTGGACGCCATGTTCAAAAAGGGCGAATTCCAACCGCTAAGGCAATGGCTGCGAGATAGGATTCACAGCCTAGGGCATCGCTGTACGGCCGCCGAGTTGGTCCGGCGCATAACCGGCCGGCCGCTCTCGCACGAACCGCTAATGGCACATTTAAAAAAGAAATTTTATACCCTGTACGGCCTAAACTTGTGATTTTGCCGTCATCAAGTCGATTGTGCATGGTATAATTGCCGGTTCAGCTGGAAATGATAAAATGTGTGCCGGCTAAAAATCGAGGGATGTCCATGCCGACAATCTCCACATGCCCGCATTGCTCGCAGATGGTGTCAATTCCCCGGGGATTGGACGCGGCAACCTTGGTTCGTTGCCCCTTGTGCGGCGCCGAATATCCGCTTGGCGCGGCAATGGATATGCTCCCTCCGAAACTGATTCCGGTGGAAACGTTTGACGAGGCGAATTCGTCGGGCCCGGGGCAGGCTGCAAATCAGGCCGATCAGCCGGAGGCCGATATAATTCGGCTTGAAACGGCGGCCCCCAGATCGATTCCCATTCAGGCATCGGTAAAACCTCCGCCCATAAAACCTCCTTCTCCCGGTGAAACTCCCAAATCCGTCGCCGGGTTGATAACGGAACCTTTTTTCGCCGCCGACGCCGGGCCGCCCGGCCAGTCCGCAGTGCCGCCCCAACCGGCCGATGAAGACTCGAACATTTCCCCACCACCGATAGTATCTTCATTTCTATTTCAGTACGGCGGAGGCGAAGCCGGCCAATCTGGCCCGCCCCCAATCATTGCCCCGGGAGATGCCGAAGAATCCGCCGAAACGACGGAAAGCCCACTCGACGCCGAAGTCTACGATCTAATTACCAAGCACAAACAGATGACCGAGGAAGAATCTCCAAATCAAACGGAATCGCCGGCCCCCGGGCGCCGAGTGCAGGGCAAACCCAAAAGCGTGCTGCGGATCTTTTTCGCCTATATATTCGGCGGCTTGGCGGGCATAACCATAGGATACATCATATTGGCCTGGATCGCTGTTTGGATCATGGGTTCGCGATTCGATATGCCCGCGCCCCCAAAGGTTTTAAAGCCCGTTTTGCGATTTGTCCTGCCCGATAGAATTTGGGCGGAAAAAGATCAGCCGCGAAAAAACCCTTAAACAGATTTCTCGTAAAGACGCCAAGGCGCAAAGAAGAGTGTGAATAAAGGGAAAAGGGCAAAGAAGGAAAAAGGGTAAATTTATTTTCTAATTTTAATTAAAAATTATTTCCATTTTACCCTATTTCCTTTTTACGCATTTATATTCTTTGCGTCTTAGCGTCTTTGCGAGAAACTCTAAAGAGAATTATCATGCGTATCGAAATCGGCAAGACGAATCTGGAACTCATTCAGGGCGACATCACTCTGCAAGATGTGGATGCCGTAGTCAACGCCGCCAACAGTCGCCTGGCGGGCGGGGGCGGCGTGGACAGCGCGATCCATCGCCGCGGCGGACCGGCCATCATGGCCGATACCGACGCAAGATATCCACAAGGCTGCCCCACCGGTTCGGCCGTCATATCCACCGCGGGCAAACTTCCGGCCAAGTATGTGATCCATGCCGTGGGACCGGTATGGGGCAGTGGCCGGTACGGCGAGGCCGAATCGCTGGCCGGCGCATATCGCCGCAGCCTGGAACTGGCCGTAGAACACGGCTGCCGCAGCATTGCCTTTCCCGCCCTGAGCACCGGCGCCTATCGCTACCCAATCGACCTGGCCGCGCGTACCGCCCTTTCCACTGCCATCGATTTCCTCAAAGAACACGGCAAGCCCGAATTGGTTCGTTTCGTGCTTTTCGACGCCGCCGCGTATAAAACATTTGCCACGGTATTGGAAGAACTGACAAAAGAATGATCAGCCCGTATATCAACACGGAGATACGGAGTTCACGGAGATCAGAAAAAAAAGAATTTTTACAACACTTTAGCCGATTTCGGCAAACGGCATGGAACAATAATTTTTTACCACGAAAATACGAAAGAACGAAAACACGAAAAAAAATAAAGATTTAGATTTCGTTTTTTCGTAATTTCGCTCTTTCGTGGTGAAAACTGGTTGTGGTTTGACTTCTTCCCTTGATTCACTTCAATCCGCTAAATAGTAACGATTATATTCATTTCTCCGTGTCCTCCGTACCTCCGTGTTGGATTATTGCGATAAATTCAGGAATAAAATTCCCACTGTCCCACGGCTTCAAAGGCGTTTTCGATGTGCTCGATTTTTGGGCGACGCTTATCGGCCGGCCAGGTAACGGCGATCACGTCGAAGCGGGCGGAATATTCCAGCAGGCGGTGACGCTTGAGAAATGTCACAGCCAGCTTGGTCAGGCGGCGCTGCTTTGCCGCGTCCACGGCCTCGGCCGGATTGCCGGCGTCGGAAGAAGTGCGGGTTTTGACTTCGGCAAAAACGATCGTCTTGCCGCGGTAGGCGACTATATCCAGTTCATCCCGGTGTTTTAACCGGTCGCCCAGGGCGATGATTTTATAGCCATGACGGCGCAGATGCCGCGCGGCCGCCGCCTCGCCCCGCTGCCCCAAGGTCTTTTCGGGAAATACCCGCCGCCACCATGCAGAAATAAATTCCCGCACGATAAATTTCCTTCGGAAAGAATTATTAAAAAAAGAATTATCAACACGGAGACACGGAGAACCCGGAGGGAACAAATTTATTTTTTTGTGTAAGCAGGAAAAAAAGGAAAAGGGGGAAAAAGGAAAAATAAAAAACAAATCATGTCAACGAAAAAAATGGCTTTCCCTTTTTCCTCTATTTCCCCTTTTCCCTTTACTTACACATATATCTGATATTTGCTCCGTGCACTCCGTGTCTCCGTGTTGAGATATTATTTATTTTTCGCTCTTTTCCGTATCCTGGCGGCGTTCGCGCAGTCGGACGCTCTTGCCGCTCCGCTCGCGGAGATAATACAGCTTGGCGCGGCGGACCACGCCCGAGCGTTTCACCTCGATCTTGGCGATCCGCGGCGAGTTCAAGGGGAACTTGCGCTCCACGCCTTCGCCTTGCACGATGCGGCGGACTGTAAACATCTCCCGGGTGCCGGAGCCGCTGCGGGCGATCACCGTGCCGCTGAAAATTTGAATGCGCTCCTTGTCGCCTTCCAGAATGCGGCAATGCACGTCGACCGTGTCGCCGATGTCGAAAACGGGCTTTTCTTCCTTAAGGCTGCTTTTTTCGACCATTGATAGAATCTTTTCGCTCATTGTAGTTCCTTTCGCAATTCTTTCGGCGACCGCTGTCGCACTTTAAGTTTGTTTTTCTTATTGATATTCATGGTGTGCCACTGCTTTGATAAAAGCAGTATTGTCCACGAACCGCAAGCACTGCTTGCCTAACGGCAAGCAGTGGCACACAAATATTATTTTTACAGATGAACCGTTATCACCGATCATGAATTATTGTTCGTATAAATCTTCTCGGCGTGTTTGTGTCCGCCGGCGGCTGTTTTCTTCGCGCCAGCGGGCGATTTCCTCGTGATTTCCGTTTAACAGGACTTCGGGCGCCGCAAGGCCGCGATATTCCCGGGGCCGCGTGTATTGGGCGAACTCCAACCAGCGGCGCTGGCCCGAAAACGAGTCGCTTGCGCTGCTGTCTTCGTCGCCCAGCACGCCCGGCACCAGCCGGATGACCGCATCTATAATCACCATTGCGGCGACTTCTCCGCCGTTTAGGACGTAGTCGCCGATTGAAATCTCCTCGGGCTCCAAAATGATCCGTATTCGTTCGTCAAAACCTTCGTACCGTCCGCACAATAGCAAAATGCGCCCGTGCGTTGCCAGCCGTTCCACCGCCGGCTGATCGAGCCGTCGTCCTTGCGGAGTGAGCATGACCAGGCGACCCGAATCGCCGGCCATCGCCCTCACCGCTTCCACGCATTCCACCACCGGCTCGACCTTCATTACCATGCCGGGCCCGCCCCCAAAGGGACGATCGTCCACGGTATTATGTTTTCCTTTCGACCAGTCGCGGATATTGTGTAACCGCACGTCGACCAAACCGGCTTGGATCGCCCGGTTCAACAAACTTTGGCCCAAGTATCCCTGAAAAATTTCCGGAAATAGGGTCAAAACGTCAAAACGCATAATGTTGAAATGTCCAAGCACTAATGTCGAATAACGAATGTTTTTTTAAAATTTTAGTCATTCGTGCTTCGGCCTTTGTCATTTTATTCTTTGTCTTCCGCGGCTGTGGCCTGGGCGCGGATCTCTTCCGCATCGGACCGCCGCGCGGACTTGGCGTCCGCTTCCGATTTTTTAGGTGTGGTGGTCCTGGGCATGGCCTGCGGTGGCTCCGGCCGGCGGCGCTGCTGGGCCAACCGATCGAGCGCCGCCTGCTGCTCGGCCAGGCGCGTGCCTGCTTCGCCGTATTTCTTGATGAGCACGCTCACCTTGTCCGACGGCATTGCGCCCACGCCGAGCCAATACTTGATCCGCTCTTTGTTCAATATCGCCCGGGCGTCGGTCTCGGGAACCAAGGGATCGTAGGTCCCCAGTTGTTCCAGCACCCGTCCGTCGCGCGGGGCACGGATCTCCATTGCACAAATCCGATAAAAGGGACGATGCTTGCGCCCCATCTTCTTCATCCGAATACGTACGGCCACTCTAATCTCCTCGTGAATATGGTTTTATCAATTCCTCCCGGCACAAGTGCCGGGGCTAAACTTTCTAATCTCTAATCTCTAATCTCTAATCCCTTTTTATTTATTTTTTTTCACCTCGCGTTTTTTTCGTCTTTCCTCGCGCTCGCGGTCTTTTTTCTGTTTGGCCTTTTCCTGGGAAGACAATCGCTTGCCCGTGCCGATTTTTGTTTTTGCCAGTTTCGCGCCGGGATTTAACATGCCGCCTTGTTGAAGCTGCTGCATGGTCTTCCATCTATCGCGGATTCCCATGGTGGACATGCGTTTCATCATGTCGGCGATGCCGTCGAATTGTTTGACCAGCTCGTTGACTTCGTGCGGCTCGACCCCAGCCCCGGCGGCGATGCGGCGGCGGCGGCTTGGATCGATCACCTTCGAGGGATTGCGGCGTTCCTCGGGCGTCATCGAGTCGATGATTCCGCCCAAATGCCGCATCTGATCTTCGGCATCAACGTCGTCCATCGCTTGGGTCATTGCGCCCATGCCCGGAATCATGCTCATTATCTTGTTGAGCGGACCGAGTTTTTTGGTCTGTCCCAACATGTTTTTAAAGTCGTCCAGGGTGAACTCGCCTTTACGTAGCCGGGCTTCCTGACGGGCCATTTCATCCTGGTCGATTTTTTGCTGGGCTTGTTCCACCAGCGTAACCACGTCGCCCATGCCCAGGATCCGGCCGGCCATGCGGTCGGGGTGAAACTCTTCCAAGGCGTCGAGATGTTCGCCGGTGCCTATGAACTTGATGGGCACGCCGGTAACGGCCTTTACCGACAGCGCGGCCCCGCCC